>NZ_CAJPGH010000031.1:0-93668 GCF_905339605.1 Burkholderia sp. BCC1972
TTTGCATTTCGGCGGCAGAAATGCGTGCAGGCTGTCGGCCAGGCGCAATGCGGCTCGAGCTGAAGCGTCGATGACCTCGAATCAGGATCTTCGCGGCCTCGAGCGATCGGTCGTCAGGCACCCAAGAAATCCTCGGCACGTTCTTCTACCGACTGCGCCATTCCATCTTCAGTCAGTGTCCGATCGATGTCGACGAATCCAGCGGCGATGCCTTGATGGATGATGATGACCGACGTTCGTCGACGATAGTCGACAAATGCCGATTTATACCAATAAACTCACCGCGCCATCCACCTGATTTTCGACGCACCAGGTCGACCTGATCGTGCGTGCCTCCGGCGAACGCGCCAGAAATCTCCATAAAAATCTATGCGCATAAAGTCCGTTTGCTCGATATGTGCTGCAGAGCGGCGAGCAGGCCCTTCGGGGTAATATCGGCATTCGTCCCGATTCGCGGCATCTGCCTGCATCTGCCGGCGATCGGTGTCTTCTGCATTCCTTCTCCCGCATCGTTCATGACTGACAGCCCTGCCCAAGGTAGTCGGACGACCGACTTCTTGCCGTATCTCGTCGCCGCAACGTTCTTCATGGAGTACCTCGACACGACCGTGATCGCGACTGCGTTGCCGCAAATGGCGCGCTCGTTCGGTGTCGGTCCGAATGCGCTGAGCCTCGGCATGACGGCCTATATGCTGGCGTTGGCGGTGTTCATCCCGATCAGCGGCTGGATCGCGGATCGCTATGGATCGCGCACGGTATTCGCGAGTGCGATCGTCGTGTTCACCGGGGCATCGGTGCTGTGCGGGCTGTCCGAGGGTGTCGTGACGTTCACGGCTGCGCGGCTGCTGCAGGGCGTCGGTGGGGCGATGATGGTGCCGGTCGGACGGATGATCGTCGTGCGGAGCACCGAGAAGGCCAAGCTGATGCGTGCGATCGCGACGATCACGTGGCCGGGCATCGTCGCGCCTGTCGTCGGGCCGCCGATCGGCGGCTTCATCACGACCTACGCGTCATGGCGCTGGATCTTCCTGCTGAACGTCCCGTTCGGTATTGCCGCGCTCGTCTGTACCTGGCTGATCGTCCGGAACACGCGGGCTGACGAGCAACGGCCGCTCGACTGGGTTGGATTCGTGCTGGCCGGTGGTGCGCTGACTTGCCTGCTGATCGGCACCGAAGCGGCCGGGCAACAGGATGTCGATTTCACGCGCGCGGGCGTCCTGGTGGGGGCGAGCGTGCTGTTCGGTGCGGCCGCGTGGCTGCATGCACGACGCTGCGTACATCCGCTGCTCGATTTCACGACGCTGAAGGTGCCGACGTTCTCGGTGACCGTGATCACCGGTTCGGTCACGCGAATGGCGATCAACGCCGTGCCCTACCTGCTGCCGCTGCTGTTCCAGATCGGCTTCGGGCTGTCGCCGTTCCAGTCGGGCCTGCTGCTGCTCGCGAGCGCGCTCGGCAATCTGGGGATGAAAGCTGGAACGTCGTGGATTCTCGACCGATATGGCTTCCGGCGCGTTGCACTCGTCGACGTGACGATCGTCGGCTTCTTCACGATCGCGTGCGGCTGGCTGACCGCGTCGACGCCGCTGGCGATCACGCTGCTCGTCGTATTCGTCTACGGACTGACGCGGTCGATGCAGTTCACGACGCTCGCGACCCTCGCCTATGCGGATATCCCGGCGCATCAGACGAGCGCGGCCAGCACGCTGTGGAGCGCCGCGCAGCAGATGACGATCGGGATGGGGATCGCGTTCGGTGCGTTGTCGCTGCGGCTCGCGTCGTTGGTGCGCGGCGATGCGGCCGGCATGCATTACGTGCTCGACGATTTCCGCTGGGCATTCGTCGCGGCAGGTGTGCTCGCGCTGCTGACGTTGCCGGGCTATGCACGGCTGGCCTCCGATGCAGGCGATCGGCTGCGGGCGACTATGGCGCGAGGGTAGGCCGAACGGCTAATCGAATCTGCACCACGACAGGTGAGCGAGGCTGTTTTCCGCTGCTCACCTGAAACGTCGATCCGGTGCGGGTGTGATGGCCCGACGGTCAGCGCAATCGCTCATTCGTCGCGGCTGCAGTAGCGTGAGCAGACCGCGCGGTGCGCCTGGCGCGACCCTGAAATCATCCGAGCCACGAATGCCGAGACGACACCAAGCTCATCCCGACTGTTGTCACTGCGCGTCATGAAAGATGATGCCGACCGTGTGGCGATGGCCGCTGCGAATTCGGCTCACGCCGTGGCGCAGGTTGACGCGATAGACGCCGCGCGTTCCCTGCACGGGTCTGCCGTGCACGGCGAAGATCACCGCGTCGCCCTGCATCAACGGCACCACTTCGGTACGTGATTGCATGCGTGGCCGCTGTTCCGTCAACACGAATTCCCCGCCCGTGAAATCGCGGCCCGGCGCCGACAGCAGGATCGCGACCTGCAGCGGAAACACGTGTTCGCCGTAGAGATCCTGATGGAGGCAGTTGTAGTCGTCGGGACCGTATTGCAGGATCAGCGGCGTCGGTCGCGTTTGTCCCGCCGCGTGGCAGCGATCGAGGAAGGTCGCGTGGTCGTTCGGATAACGGACGTCGATTCCGAGTGCCTGGTTCCAGCGATTCGCGATGGGTGCGAGATGCGGATAGATCGTCGCGCGCAGCTCGGCGATGGCCGCAGGCAGCGGGTACGCGAAGTATTTGTATTCGCCACGGCCGAATCCGTGCCGCGCCATCACGACGCGCGAACGATAGAGTGCATCCCGCGGATAGAGCGACGCAAGCGTATCGCATTCGTCCGGCGAAATCAGGCCCGATACATGCGCGCATCCATAACGATCGAGCTCGGCACCGACGGTCCGCCAGTCGATGGTGTCGACGCGTTGCGCGATGTCCGGCGATTCGATGGCAGGTTGCAGATCGGCGATGTTCACGGGCGTTCCTCGGTTCGTCAGCGATGTGGCGCCGCGCGGAATGCTCGGAAGCGTTGCGTGCACGGTTGCAGCCACAAAAAATGATGCCCCCAGTCTAGCGACGTTCGTGCGCAGATGCGCTCCAGATCTTGCGCTTCAATTCGGAAGGGGGAGGAGGGCATGCGGCGCGCACGATACATCGAAGGCTGCGACGTATCAGTGCGGAAAGGTGGAAAGGCGGGCAGGCGGAGAAGCGGAGAAGCGAATCTTCCACGACAGGCAGCCAGCGCACACCGGCCACCCGTCGCAACGCGAATCAAGCCATCGACCGGAACAACCAGTAGAGCGCGCCGGCAAGCACGATCGACGCCGGCAGCGTCAGCACCCACGCGAGCACGAGGCTGCGCACCGTACCCCATTGCAGCCCTGACCCGTTCGCCGCCATCGTGCCCGCGACACCCGACGACAGCACGTGGGTCGTCGACACCGGCAGCCCGTACACGTCGGCGGCGCCGATCGTCAGCATCGCGACGAGTTCGGCCGATGCGCCCTGTCCGTAGGTCAGATGCTGCTTGCCGATTTTCTCGCCGACGGTCACGACGATCCGCTTCCAGCCGACCATCGTGCCGAGGCCCAGCGCGATCGCGACGGCAACCTTCACCCACGTCGGAATGAATTTGGTCGCGTGGTCGAGCTGCTTGCGATAGTTGTCGATCGCAAGCTTGTCGTCGGCGGCGAACGCGGGCTGGCCCGACTTCTCGATCAGGCGGATTGCTTCGGACACCAGATACATCGTGTTGCGCACGTTGTCGACGTCGCGCTGCGGCACGGCGGCCATCGACCCCGACGCGCCGACTGCCGTCGCGAGCGATGTCGACAGCTGCTGCACGGCCGGCAGCACGGCAGGCGTCAGTTCACGGCGCTGCACGTAGTGTTCGACGTCGGCGCGCGGGTTCGTGGACGGCGCGACGCCGTTCGTGTACTTGCCGAACGTCGCGGCCGCCTGGTTCGCGACGGCCACGAAGGTCTGCGATTCGGCCGGCGTGACGGCCTTGTTCAACGCATACGCGGTCGGCACCGTGCCGATCAGGATCAGCATGATGAGGCCCATCCCTTTCTGCCCGTCGTTCGAGCCGTGCGCAAACGACACGCCCGTGCAGGTCAGGATCAGCAGGCAGCGAATCCAGAACGGCGGCGGCTGATCCTTCGGCGGTTCCTTGTACAGCTCGGGAATCCGCACAAGCGTCTTCAGCACGAGCAGCAGCAGTGCCGCGCACAGGAAGCCGACGATCGGCGAGAACAGCAGCGACTTGCCGACGCCGAGCGCCTGGCCCCAGTCGACGCCGCTCGTGCCGGACGGCCCGTGCATCAGCTGGTTCATCAGCCCGACGCCGATGATCGACCCGATCAGCGTATGCGAGCTCGACGACGGCAACCCGAAATACCAGGTCGCGAGGTTCCAGACGATCGCGGCGATCAGCAGCGCGAATACCATCGCGAAGCCCGAGCCGCTGCCGACCTGCAGGATCAGCTCGACCGGCAGCAGTTGCAGGATGCCGAACGCGACGGCGCCGCTCGAGACCATCACGCCGAGGAAGTTCCACATGCCGGACCAGATCACCGCGACGTTCGGCGTCAGCGAGTGCGTATAGATCACGGTGGCGACCGCGTTCGCGGTGTCGTGGAAGCCGTTGACGAATTCGAAGCCGAGCGCGATCAGCAGCGCGGCGCCGAGCAGCAGGTAAGGGAACAGCTTCCCTTCGCGGACCGGCGACAGATCGTCGATCAGGTGCGTGGCGATATAGATCGCGCCGAGCGCGAGCACCAGCAGGAAGACGGCATAGCCGACCTGCCTGGTGCGTTCGACGGAGCCCGAATTGTTCGGTGCGGACGAAGCAGGTTGATTCATGACGGCATCTCGTAAGGGAACCGCGTCCGATCCTATCTGCGGCCAGCAGTCAGTTTGATGACAGTCGGGACCACGAACGGTGTACCTTGCCGATGCGTAAGGAAATTGAAGGCATGCATGTGCAACGCGAGGTACCGGCCCGCATCGTCGTCCACATAGTGAGCGCAATACGGGCTACGCGTTGTCGTCCGTGCTCAACGTCCACCCGTGCGGTGATGCGACGAGCGTCGTGCAGGACAGCGGCGCGATGTCGAGGCGGGTCGCTGTCTTCGAATCCATCCGCAACGCATGCGCGACAGCCGCGCGAACGATCGTCGCATGCGTGACCGCGACGATGTCGCGGTCACGCTGCAGCGCGTTCAACCAGATGCCGACGCGGCGCATGGCGGCGTCGAACGATTCGCCGCCGTGCGGCGACGCTGACGGGTCGCCGATCCACGCATCCAGCTCGTCCGGCAAGTCGCGTGCGAGGTCGTGCAAGCGCCGGCCACGCCAGTTGCCGTAGTCGATGTCGCGCAGCGCGTCGTCAACTTCGGCATGTAGCCCGAGTGCTTCGGCGGTCTGCCGCGCGCAACAGGCAGGGCTGCACAGCACGAGCGAGCCATTAACGCCTGCCCACCGGTCGCGCAGTTCAGCGGCGTCGGCGAGCTCGCGAGCATCGAGCGGATCGTCGTCGGGAAACGTGCCGGTGCGCATCGCCCGGGTCGATGCGTGTGCGATCAGGTGCAGCGAGGCATGCAGGGTCATGGCGGTTTTCGGGGAATCCGGAGCGGGACGCAATCGCCACCGTGCGATCACTTCAATACGCGAACGTTCGCGCGTACAATTCGCCCGATACGAAACGCGGAAGCCGGTGCAATTCCGGCGCGGTCGCGCCACTGTAACCGGGGAATCGATGATCCCGGAAGCCAGACCTGCCTTCGTACCCATTCAACATTTGTCGGGGCGCGAATCCCCTGAGGTGCATCCATGAGTGAAGCAGTGCTGAAGCCGGCGGTCGTGCCGGCACCCATCCCCGTCCGCGAACTGTTGCCGTGGGCCGTGTTCGTCGGCCTGATCCTGTTGCTCGCGCTTTATTTCGTCGGCGCGGAACAGGGCGCGACGTCGCTCGTGCCGGGCATGTACGTCCACGAGTTCGTCCACGACGGCCGCCATCTGCTCGGCTTTCCCTGCCACTGACGCGGAGGCCGTGATGGTCGGAAAGCTGCTCATGCGCGGGATGCTCGCAGGCATCGCCGCAGGCCTCCTCACGTTCGGTTTCGCCAGAATCGTCGGCGAACCGCAAGTCGATCAGGCGATCTCCTTCGAAGAAAAAACCACGGCCGCCAATGGCGAGGCACCGGAGCCCGAACTGGTCAGCCGCCACACGCAGGCGGGCCTCGGGCTGCTGACGGGTGTCGTGACCTACGGCGCGGCATTCGGCGGGCTGTTCTCGCTGGTCTTCGCGTTTGCCTACGGGCGAGGCAGCCGCCTTCCCGCACGGCCGCTGGCCGCGTGGCTCGCGCTGGCGGCGTTCATCGCGCTCGTGATCGTGCCGAACCTCAAGTACCCGGCCAATCCGCCGTCGGTCGGCGATCCCGACACGATCGGCTACCGCACGGGCCTGTTCTTCCTGATGATCGCGATCTCGGTCGCGACGATGGTGTTCTCGGTCAGCGTGCGCCGCCATTTGCTGGCGAAGCTCGGCCAGTGGAACGCGTCGATCGTCGCAGGGCTCGTGTTCGTCGCGATCATCGCGGCCGTGCAGGTCGGGCTGCCGTCGGTCAGCGAGTTGCCGGCCGATTTCCCGGCGGCCGTGCTGTGGAAGTTCCGCGTCGCGGCGATCGGCATGCAGGTGATCATGTGGACGACGATCGGCCTGTTGTTCGGCGCCTGGGTCGAGCGCAGCGAGCGCATCGGCCTGCGCGCTGCCTGACGCGCAGCGCAGCAGAGCGGGGCGCGCCTAGCGCAGCATGCGCGGCGCACTCCCCGTCGATTCGCGCGCCAGCGCGACGAACGCGGCCAGATAGTCGATCGATGCGTCTGCTTCGCGGATGCCGAGGAAGATCTGCTTCGTGATCCCCTTCTTGCCGAGCTTGACCGGCACGACCGCCATCCGGTCTGCATACTCGTCGGCCAGCCATCTCGGCAGCGCGGCCACGCCGCGTTCGCTTGCCACCATCTGCAACATGATGTCGGTCGTCTCGATCGACTTGTGCCGCTTCGGCACGATGCCGGCCGGCGTCAGGAACTGGTTGTAGATGTCGAGCCGGTCGGTCTCGACCGGGTACGTGATCAGGATCTCGTCGGTCAGTTGCTCGGGGGTCACGTAGTCGGCGTTCGCGAACCGGTGCGAGTCGGCGACCACGAGGACCTGCTCGTAGTCGAACACGGGATCGAAGCGCAGCCCCGGCTTGTTCAGCGGATCGGGCGTGACGAGCACGTCGATGTCATAGCCGAACAGCGCGCCGATGCCGCCGAACTGGAAGCGCTGCTTCACGTCCACGTCGACGTCGGGCCAGCGCGACAGGTAGGGCGACACGACCTTCAGCAGCCACTGGTAGCACGGGTGGCACTCCATCCCGATGCGCAGCGTGCCGCGCTCGCCCTTCGCGTACTGCTTCATCCGCTCTTCGGCGAGTTCGAACTGCGGTAGCAGCCGGTTCGCCAGCTTCAGCAGATATTGCCCACCCTGCGTGAGCCGCAGGCCGCGGCCTTCGCGGTCCCAGATCGGCGTGCCGAGCTGCTGCTCGATTTTCCGGACGGTATGGCTGAGCGCCGATTGCGTGAGGTGCAGCGCATGGGCGGCCGCGGTCAGTGAGCCTTGGCGCTCGACTTCACGAATGACGACGAGATGGAATCGTTCCAGCATGGATTTCGCTCGCGCAACGAATGCATGAACAGTTTTAATGGATGAATGAAATAATGCCATTTTATTTCATGGTTTGAAATCCCTATGATGGCTGCCGGATCTTCAATTCTTCTCTGGACGGCAGCTCATGGTGACGACACACAACCTCGGTTTTCCGCGCATCGGCGCGAAGCGCGAACTCAAGTTCGGTCTCGAACGCTACTGGAAGGGCGAGTCGTCGCGTGACGATCTGAAGGCGCTCGGTGCCGAGCTGCGCCAGCGCCACTGGCACGACCAGCGCAACCTCGATCTCACGCCGATCGGCGATTTCGCGTTCTACGACCAGGTGCTCGACATGAGCTTCACGCTCGGCAACCTGCCGAAGCGCGTGCAGGACTTCCATGGCGACGCGCTCGACAACTATTTCCGCGTCGCGCGCGGCCGGTCGGCGCAGTCGGCGGAAGAACACGCGGCATGCTGCGGCGGTGTCGCGGCCGGTGAAATGACGAAGTGGTTCGACACGAACTACCACTACATCGTGCCGGAGTTCCACGCGGACACGAACTTCTCGCTCGACCCGTCGCGCCTGCTGCAGCAACTGGCCGAGGCAAACGCGCAGGGCGTGAACGCGAAGCCCGTGATCCTCGGCCCCGTCACGTACCTGTGGCTCGGCAAGGCGAAGGATGATTCCGATCGCCTCGCGCTGCTGCCGAAGCTGCTGCCCGTGTACGGCGCGCTGCTCGATACGCTGACCGCGCAGGGCGTCGAATGGGTGCAGATCGACGAACCGATCCTCGTCACCGAGCTCGACGCTGAATGGCGCCAGGCCTTCCGCACCGCATACGCGGCGCTGGAAACACGCCGCATCAAGCTGCTGCTCGCCACGTATTTCGGCCAGCTTCAGGACAACCTGACGCTCGCGGCGTCGCTGCCGGTCGACGGCCTGCATGTCGACGCGATCAACGCACGCGACGAAATCGACGCGCTGGTGCGCGAGCTGCCGGTCGAGCGCGTGCTGTCGGTGGGCGCGATCAACGGCCGCAACATCTGGAAGACGGACCTGAGCGCGACGCTCGACTGGCTCGAGCCGCTCGCGAAGCAACTGGGTGATCGCCTGTGGCTCGCGCCGTCATGCTCGCTGCTGCACGTGCCGGTCGATCTCGCGAGCGAGGAGAAGCTCGATGCGGAAATCCGCTCGTGGCTCGCGTTCGCGCTGCAGAAGCTCGATGAGCTGAAGGTGCTCGCAACCGCGCTGAACGAAGGCCGCGACAAGGTGGCCGATGCGCTCGCCGCGAACGCCGCCGCGATCGATTCGCGCCGCCGCTCGCCGCGCGTGAACAACCCGGCGGTGAAGGCCGCGATCGCGCGCATCGACGCGCAGCTCGGCAACCGCGTGAGCCCGTATCCGCAGCGTGCGTCGAGGCAGTCGGCGCGATTGAACCTGCCGGCTTTCCCGACGACGACGATCGGCTCGTTCCCGCAGACCGCCGAAATCCGCCAGGCGCGCAGCCAGTTCAAGGCCGGCGCGCTGGACGAAGCCGGCTACCGCAAGGCGATGCAGGCCGAGATCGAGCGCAGCGTCCGCGAACAGGAATCGCTGGAACTCGACGTGCTCGTGCATGGCGAAGCCGAGCGCAACGACATGGTCGAATACTTCGGCGAGCAGCTCGACGGCTACGCGTTCAGCCAGTTCGGCTGGGTGCAGTCGTACGGTTCGCGCTGCGTGAAGCCGCCGATCTTGTTCGGCGACATCAGCCGCCCGAAGGCGATGACGGTCGAATGGATCACGTACGCGCAGTCGCTGACGAACAAGCCGATGAAGGGCATGCTGACGGGCCCCGTGACGATCCTGAACTGGTCGTTCGTGCGCGACGACCAGCCGCGCTCGGTGTCGTGCTACCAGCTCGCGCTCGCGATCCGTGCGGAAGTGCTCGATCTCGAGAAGGCCGGCGTACGCGTGATCCAGATCGACGAGGCCGCGCTGCGCGAAGGGTTGCCGCTGCGCCGTGCGCAGTGGGGCGAGTACCTGAAGTGGGCGGTCGAGTCGTTCCGCATCACCGCGAACGGCGTGCAGGACGATACGCAGATCCACACGCACATGTGCTATTCGGAGTTCAACGACATCATCGCGTCGATCGCCGACATGGATGCGGACGTGATCACGATCGAGACGTCGCGCTCGGACATGGAGCTGCTCGACGCATTCGACGATTTCAAGTATCCGAACGAAATCGGGCCGGGCGTGTACGACATCCATTCGCCGAACATCCCGACTCAGGATCACATCGTCGGCCTGATGAAGAAGGCGGCCGAACGGATTCCGGCGGAACGCCTGTGGGTGAACCCGGATTGCGGCCTGAAGACGCGCCAGTGGGCGGAAGTGATTCCGGCGCTGACGAACATGGTTGCTGCCGCGAAGACATTGCGCAACCAGGTGCAGTAACGCAGCGAGCGCGGTGCGGCGCCGTCGCGACCGGTGACCGGACGGCAAAGAAAACGACCCGCGGAAGCGGGTCGTTTTGCGTCATGCGGGCACTCGCGTTACGCGGTGCGTGCGGCGCGCGGCAGCACGTCGTCCTGCTTGCGCGGCGCACCGGCATCGTCGATGCTGACGCGGCGCGAGATCAGCCACACGCACAGCGACGACAGCACGGCCGCGCTCGTGTACTGGATCGCGAGCGGCCACCATTGCGGCGCGGTGTTCTGCGCGATGATGGTCGCCACCAGCGGCGTGAGGCCGCCGGCAAGCGCGCCGCACACCTGGTACGCGATCGAGATCGCCGTATAGCGGATCCGCGCGACGAAGATGCCGCTCACGAAGCCCGCCACGACCGAGTAGTAACCCGATTCCGCGAGCGTCGCGAGGCCGACGCCGACCGTGATCGACACCGGCGTGCCCATGTGCACGAGCGGCAGCATCAGGAACGGGACGATCGCGGCCCATGCGCCGGTGATCAGCAGCACGCGCGTGGTGCCGAAGCGCTGCGCGAGGAACGCGGCCGCGAGCTGCACGACGAACTGCAGCACCGCGACGATCGTCATGCAATGCAGCACCATCGACCGGTCGAGCGAAAGGAACTGCGTCGCATAGCTGATCATGAAGATGTTGCTGAAATACACGCCGGCGATGCCGTACACGTTCGCGCCGATCGCGAGCAGCAGCAGCGGCCAGACCTTGAGCGCTTCGCGCAGCGGTTTTTGCGCGATGTTGCCGCTCTTTTTGACTTCCTCGAACTCGGGCGATTCGGACACGCTCGCACGGATCACGAAGCCGACGATCAGCAGTACGGAACTGGCGAGGAACGGCACGCGCCAGCCCCAGCTCATCATGTCGTCCTTCGACAGCGTGCTGATCGCGCCGAACGCGAGCATCGACAGGATCAGGCCGCTCGCGCTGCCGAGCTGCGCGAACGACGCGAAGAACGTGCGCTTGCCTTCGGGCGCATGTTCGCCGGCGAGCAGCACCGCGCCGCCCCATTCGCCGCCGACGGCGATGCCTTGCAGCACGCGCATCAGCACGAGCAGGATCGGTGCGATCACGCCGGCTTGCGCATGGGTCGGCAGCAGGCCGATCGCGACGGTCGATACGGCCATCAGCATCAGCGTCGCGAGCAGCGAACGCTTGCGGCCGAAGCGGTCGCCGAGATAGCCGAACATCACACCGCCGAGCGGCCGCGCGAAGAAGCCGACCGCGAACGAGCCGAACGACGCGAGCAGGCTGATGAAGCGGTTTTCGCCGGGAAAGAACAGCGGCCCGAACACGATGGCGGCGGCGGTCGCGTAGCTATAGAAGTCGTACCACTCGATCGTGGTGCCGACGAACGACGCGAGCGCCGCCCGCTTCGGTTGCTTGACGGAAGTCCCCATCTTGATGTGTGCTCCTCTGGAATCCTTTGATTTGGAATAGTGGCGGTGCCGCGATCAGTCGCGGTACGCGACGCCCGGCAGCACGCACAGCAGCTCGTACGCGAGATTCGCGCCGAGCAGCGCCGTGGTGCCGAACGGGTCGTACGGCGGCGCGACTTCGACGAGATCGCAGCCGACGATGTTCAGCCCCTTCGCGCCGCGGATGATCTCGAGCGCCTGCGGCACCGTGAGGCCCGCGATTTCCGGCGTGCCGGTGCCCGGCGCGTAGGCCGGGTCGATGCCGTCGATGTCGAAGGTGATGTAGACGGGCGTGTCGCCGATGCGTGCGCGTACTTCTTCCATCAGCGGCGCCAGCGACTTGTTCCAGCATTCCTCGGCCTGGACGACGCGGAAGCCCTGCTCGCGGCACCAGTCGAAATCCTCGGCCGCATAGCCGGTGCCGCGCAGGCCGATCTGCGTGACCTTGTCGCCGTGCAGCAGGCCTTCCTCGACCGCGCGGCGGAACGGCGTGCCGTGCGCGATCTTTTCGCCCATCATCGTGTCGTTCACGTCGGCGTGTGCATCGACGTGGATCAATGCAACCTTGCCGTGCTTGCGGTGGATCGCGCGCAGGATCGGCAGCGCGATCGTATGGTCGCCGCCGAGTGTGATCGGCTTGCAGTCGTGCTCGAGGATCGCGTCGTACGCGGCTTCGATGCGAGCGATCGAATCGTGCAGGTTGTACGGGTTGATCGCGACGTCGCCGATGTCGGCGATCTGCAGCGAATCGAACGGTGCGGCGCGCGTGGCCATGTTGTACGGGCGCAGCAGCACGGATTCCGTGCGGATCTGGCGCGGGCCGAAGCGTGCGCCGGTGCGGTTGGACGTGCCGAGATCGAACGGCACGCCGACGAAGCAGGCGTCGAGGCCTTCGGCGCTCGCCACGTGCGGCAGGCGCATCATCGTCGCGATGCCGCCGCAGCGCGGCATTTCATTGCCGCCGAGCGGCTGGAAATGGGTGTGGTCGTTCATGGGGATGCCTCTTCCGATGTGGGGTTGCCGTATCATGCGACGCGGCCTGGCGCACAGTTTTACGCGCTCCGCCGGGAAAGAAGAATGCGAAGATATCGACGTAAACATCGATTTTCATCGATGTATGGAAGGGGATGAACGTGCTGGGGAATCTGTCGACCCTCGATCTGCGGTTGATCCGCGTGTTTCTCGCAGTCACGGACGCGGGCGGCGTATCGGCCGCGCAGGCCGTGCTGAACGTCGGGCAGTCGACGATCAGCGCGCAACTGTCGTCGCTCGAGACGCGGCTCGGCTACCGGCTCTGCGAGCGCGGCCGCAGCGGTTTCCGGCTCACGCCGAAGGGCGAGCGGTTCCACGCGATGAGCCGCAAGCTGCTCGCGGCGCTCGACGAATTCGGGATGGCCGCGCGGCACATGGACCGCCAGCTGGTCGGCACGCTGAACATCGGCCTGATCGGCCATACGCCGGTGAGCCAGAATGCGCGGATCGCCGAGGCGATCGCCGCGTTCCGCACGCGCGACGAAGCCGTGCGCTTCTCGATTTCGGTGCGCGCGCCGGGCGACCTCGAGGAGAAGCTGCTGAGCGACGAGATCCAGATCGCGGTCGGCTACTTCTGGCACCGCGTGCCGTCGCTGCACTACACGCCGCTGTTCATCGAGCGCCAGGTCGCGTACTGCGGCCGCGGCCATCCGCTGTTCGACGGCGCGGGCATGCTGACGCCGGCCGATGTCGCGGGCTTCGAATGGGCATGGCGCTCGTATCCGCTGCCGGAGGCGCAGTTGTCGACGACGCCCGACCGCGTGACCGCGACCGCCGACAACATGGAGGCCGTCGCGCTGCTGATCCTGTCCGGCCACCACCTCGGCTACCTGCCGCAGCACTTCGCGGCGCCGTACGTCGCGCAGGGGCTGCTCGCGCCGCTCAATCCGGACGAACTGCGCTACGACGTGACGTTCCACATGGTCGTCGCGCGCAACGGGCGCGGGAATCCGCTCGTGGAAGCGTTTCTCGAGGATCTCGAACGCGCGCACCAGGCGCCCGACATCGCATGACGCCGGTGCCGCCAACACTGTGAACCAGTGTTACGCCGGCGCGCTTCGCCGCGCCACGCCGCGCCATGCCATGCATCACGGCACCGGCAAGCCTGCGTCGTGCTTCACCTCGCGCAGCGACAGCGCCGATTCGATCGACGTCACGCCCGGCAACATCCGCAGCGAGTCGCGCAGGAACGTGCCGTAGTCGTCGAGGTCGCGCGCAACCACCTGCAGCAGGTAGTCGGCCGTGCCCGCGACGTTGTGGCACGCGAGGATCCGCTCGATGCCGAGCACTTCGCGTTCGAACCGGTCGGCGACCTTGCGGTCGTGCGTCGCGAACCGCACGAGCACGAACGCGACGACGCCGAAGCCGAGCGCCTGTCGCGACAGCTGCGCACGGTAGCGCTCGATGTAGCCGTCGCTTTCGAGCCGCTTGAGGCGCCGTGCGCAAGGCGTCTCGGACAGGCCGACGGATTCGGCGAGGCGCGCGATCGGCAGGCGGCCGTCGCGCTGCACCGCAGCGAGGATCGCGCGGTCGGTTTTGTCGAGCTCGGTCATGTTGGCGGAATCCTTGTTTCGATTCGGTGATTGTGGCGGATTCCGCTACGGATCGCCAATCCGGAGCCAAAGATGGCCAATAATCTCTCCTCCTTCAGCGGCAACATATCGTCATTGAAGGACGGGGGCAGACCATGATTTCCACGCATTTGCTGTTGATTTATCTCGCGGCGCTGGCGGCCATTTATGCGGTGCCGGGGCCCGACATGGCGCTCGTGCTGCAGACCAGCATCGGCCGCGGCGTACGGCCGGGCATGGCGGCGGCGGCCGGGTTGTCGCTCGCGCGCACCGCGCACGTGACGCTGTCGGCGTGCGGCGTCGCGGCACTGATCCGCAGCGCGCCGTGGCTGTACGAGGTGATCCGCTACGGCGGCGCGCTGTATCTCGCCTATGTTGCAATCCAGGTGTTCCGCTCGCCGGTGTTCGCGCTCGGCGACAGCGACGCGGCGGCGACGGCCGGCGAGCTGCGGCAGTCGTTCGTGAAGGGGCTGCTGACGAACCTCCTGAACCCGAAGGCGCTGCTGTTCTGCTCGGTGCTGCTGCCGCAGTTCGTGCGGCCCGAGGCCGGACCGGTCGTCCTGCAGATGTTCGAACTCGGCGCGCTGCTGGTCGCGGCCGGCGTGTGCTTCGACCTCGCGTGCGTGTTCGGCGCGTCGCGCATCGCCGCGTGGATGCGTGCGCATCCGCTCGCGCAGACCGTGCAGCGCTGGACGTTTTCGGCGGCGCTGATCGGATTCGCGCTGCGCCTTTCAATGGACTGAACGCTGTTGCCGCGCCGGTCGACAGGCGGCGCGGCAACGATGCGCCGCGCGCCGCGGCCGCGCGCGATGCCGGCCTTCACGCGCGAGCCTTGCAGCAGAAGGGCGTGCGCGCAAATCGTCTGACTGTTCTAAACTTCCCTTAACTTCGCGCAATCGCGAACCGACTGACCGAACGGAACCGATTTCCGCCGGCTATGTCCGATTTCCCGGCTGTTCCGTGCAACGCGGTACCAAGGAGGGTCTGAACATGGCAAGGCATCTTCACGCCGACCGTGAACCCCGAATCGTCGCCGAGTCCAAGTGCCTCGGCCCGTGCGATCCGGCAGAACGCATCCACGTCACGATCATGTTGCGGCGGCAGGAAGAAGGGCAACTCGATACGTTGGTCCACCAGCTCGCCACCGGCGACGCACAGGCAAAACCGCTGTCGCGTGAAGCGTTCGCGCAGCGTTTCTCCGCCAATCCCGACGACATCCGCAAGACCGAGGACTTCGCGCGTCATCACCAGCTCGCGGTCGATCGCGTCGATCCGGTCGAGAGCGTCGTCGTGCTGTCGGGCACGATCGCGCAGTTCGAAGCCGCATTCAGCGTGAAGCTCGAGCGTTTCGAGCATCGGTCGATCGGCCAGTATCGCGGCCGCTCGGGCCCGATCGCGCTGCCCGACGATCTCGGCGACGCCGTCACGGCCGTGCTCGGCCTCGACAGCCGCCCGCAGGCGCGGCCGCACTTCCGGCTGCGTCCGCCGTTCCGGCCCGCGCGCGGCGGCGCGGCGGGCGTCACGTTCACGCCGGTCCAGCTGGCGTCGCTGTACGGTTTTCCGGCCGGCGATGGCGCCGGCCAGTGCATCGCGATCGTCGAACTCGGCGGCGGCTATCGCGCGGCCGACATCCAGCAGTATTTTCGCGGGCTCGGCATCACGACGCCGCCGGCGCTCGTCGACGTGAACGTCGGCACCGGCCGCAACACGCCGACCGGCGACCCGAACGGCCCGGACGGCGAAGTCGCGCTCGACATCGAGATTGCCGGCGCGATCGCGCCGGCCGCGAAGATCGCCGTCTACTTCGCGCCGAACAGCGACGCGGGCTTCATCCAGGCCGTCAACGCGGCCGTCAGCGACACGACCAACAAGCCGTCGGTGATCTCGATCAGTTGGGGCGGCCCGGAAGCGACCTGGCAGGCGCAGTCGGCGCAGGCGTTCAACCGCGTGCTGCAGGCGGCGGCCGCGCAGGGCGTCACCGTCTGCGCGGCGTCGGGCGACAGCGGCTCGGGCGACGGGCTGCAGGATAGCGCCGATCACGTCGACTTCCCCGCGTCGAGCCCGTACGTGCTCGGCTGCGGCGGTACGCAGCTCGACGCGCTGCCGGGGCAGGGCATCCGCAGCGAGGTCGTGTGGAACGACGAGGCAGCCGGCGGCGGCGCGGGCGGCGGCGGCGTCAGCACGCTGTTCGACGTGCCGGCATGGCAGCAGGGGCTCGCGGTCACGCTCGCCGACGGCAGCCGCACGCCGCTCGCGAAACGCGGCGTGCCCGACGTGGCCGGCGATGCATCGCCGCAGACGGGCTACGAGATATCGGTCGCCGGCACGGCCGCGGTGATGGGCGGCACGAGCGCGGTCGCGCCGCTGTGGGCCGCGCTGATCGCGCGGATCAATGCGGCGGCCGGCGCATCGGCCGGCTGGATCAATCCGGTGCTGTACAAGAATCCGGGCGCGCTGCGCGACATCACGAAGGGATCGAACGGCACCTATGCGGCCGCCTCCGGCTGGGACGCGTGCACGGGCCTCGGCAGCCCGAACGGCGCGCAGCTCGCCGCGATCCTCGCGCGCAAGCCGTCGAGCTGACGCGCGGGCACACGCCTTTCCGTTCGACGCGGGTGTCCTGCCCGCGTCTTTTTTCACCTCCAGGAGCAGCACGATGGGCATCGATTCCGCATCTTCCGGCGGCGTGTATCCGCTGCATCACGGCGACCACAATTCGCATGGCGTGCCGCCGACCGTCAACCCGGTCGCGCTGAGCCGCGGCCGCGACCAGCCGTTCTTCGATCCGGTCGCGTACGGCAACGGCCCCGACGATTCGGTGACCGACACGACCGAGGCGGCCGCGATTACGCATCACACGATCCTGATCGACGGCAAGCGCATCGCGTACACGGCGACGGCCGGCCACCTCGTGACGGTCGACCCGAGCAGTTCGCAACCGGCCGCGAAGCTTTTCTATGTCGCGTTCACGGCCGACGGCGCGAAGGAAGAGACGCGCCCGGTGACGTTCTTCTACAACGGCGGCCCCGGTTCGTCGTCGGTGTTCGTGCTGCTCGGCTCGTTCGCGCCGAAGCGCATCAAGACGTCGATGCCGGGTTTCACGCCGCCCGCGCCGTACCAGATGGAAGACAACCCGGACAGCATGATCGACCACAGCGATCTCGTGTTCATCAACCCGGTCGGCACCGGCTATTCGGCGGCCGTCGCGCCGAACAAGAACCGCAACTTCTGGGGCGTCGACCAGGATGCGGATTCGCTCAAGCAGTTCATCAAGCGCTACCTGACGAAGAACAACCGCTGGAATTCGCCGAAGTACCTGTTCGGCGAGTCGTACGGCACCGCGCGCAGCTGCGTGCTCGCGTACAAGCTGCACGAGGACGGTGTCGACCTGAACGGCGTCACGCTGCAGTCGTCGATCCTCGACTACCGGCAGGCCGGCAACCCGGTCGGCGCGCTGCCGACCGCCGCGGCCGACGCGTGGTACCACAAGAAGCTCGGCATCACGCCGGCGCCGACCGACCTCGGCGCGTTCGTCGAGGAAGTCGCGCAGTTCGCGCGCACCGACTACCTGAAGGCGCTGCGCACGCTTCCGCATGCGGATCCGGCAGCCGTGCAGAAACTGTCGCAATACACGGGCATCGACGCGGCGACGCTGCAATCGTGGAGTCTCGACGTCGCAGGCTACGACACGCGCGGCAATTCGCTGTTCCTGACGACGCTGCTGCATGCGCAGGGGCTCGCGCTCGGCTCGTACGACGGCCGCGTGACCGGGATCTCGTCGGGTATCGCCGGCAAGATCGACCCGAACTCGGGCGGCAACGATCCGACGATGACGGCCGTGACGGGCGTCTATACGGCGATGTGGAACAGCTACCTGAACGAGCAACTGAAGTTCACGTCGAATTCCGCGTTCACCGACCTGAACGACCAGGCGTTCCGGAACTGGGATTTCAGCCACATCGACCCGACCGGCGCGCAGCAGGGCATCGATGCACAGGGGAACGTGATTCTCTATACGGCCGGCGATCTCGCCGCGGTGATGGCGTTGAACGTCGACCTGAAGGTGCTGTCGGCGAACGGCTTGTACGATTTCGTCACGCCGTTCTACCAGACCGTGATCGACCTGCAGCAGATGCCGCTGGAGGACCTGAAGGTGCGGCAGAACCTGTCGGCGCGGTTCTATCCGTCGGGGCACATGGTGTATCTCGACGGCGGCTCGCGCACCGCGCTCAAGCGCGACCTCGCGACGATGTACGACGCGACGGTCAGCGATACGGGTGCGCGGATGCGGATTCGCGCGTTGCAGGCGAAGAAGGCGGGCGGGCACGCGTAGCGTCGCCCGTCGCTGGGGTGCCGCGCGCAGCCTTGACGGCTCGCGCGCGGTATTTCAGCCGCAGCGGCCGGCTTACGCGGCCGGCCAGTCGAACGGCGTGTACGGCAGCGCGCGCTTGTGGCGCGAACCGTCGAAGAAGCGCAGCACCGTTTCGTACACGCGATCTTCAACCGGCTTGCCTTCGAGGAAATCGTCGATCTCGTCGTAGGTCACGCCGTACGCGTGCTCGTCGGGCCGCAGCGGGCGCAGTTCCTCGAGGTCGGCCGTCGGCACCTTCATCACGATCAGTTCCTCGCCGCCGAGCGCACGTGCGACCGCACGTACGCGACGCTTGCTCAGGCCCGCGAGCGGCAGGATGTCCGCGCCGCCGTCGCCGAACTTCGTGAAGAAACCCATCAGCGATTCGGCCGCATGGTCGGTACCGATCACGATGCCGCGCCGCGCGCCGGCCACCGCGTACTGCGCGATCATGCGCTCGCGCGCCTTGATGTTGCCGTGCACGAAATCCTGCTGCGCCGGCGTTTCGAATGCGTGGCCGGAGGCGACCAGCGAGCGCAGCATCGCGTCGGCGGCCGGCTTCACGTCGACCGTCAATACCTCGTCCGCGCGCACGAACGCGAGCGCGCGTTGCGCATCCGCTTCGTCGTTCTGCACGCCGTTCGGCAAGCGCATCGCGATGAAGCGCGCATCGTAGCCGCCGGCGCGCAGGTGCTCGACCGACAGTTGCGCGAGCCGGCCGGCCGTCGACGAATCGACGCCGCCGCTGATGCCGAGCACGTAGGTCCGCAGGCCGGTCGAACGCAGGTACTGCGCGAGGAACTCGACGCGGCGGGCGATTTCGGCCTCGGCGTCGAAGTGCGGGGCGACGTTCAGTTCGGCAATGATCGCGCGTTGGCGGCTGGCGTAATCGGCGGATGTCATGAAGGAAGTTCCGGAACGAAATGCAAGGCGCTCATCATAAGCGCAATCGCGGCGCGCCGCCGCGCCGGGCGTGCGTTGCGGCGGTTTCGCGTTGCATCGGCGAGACGCGCTGCCTCGCGGTGGTGCACGGTGCGTCGGCTGGGTGCAGGACGCCGCGCGACGGGCATCCATGCTCGCCCTTTCGACGGGGATGCCGGCCGGATGGCCGAGATCAGCGCCGTGCGAGCACGACACCCACCAGCGCGAGCGCGAAGCCGGCGAGCTGGATCGCCGCGAGCGTTTCGCCGAACAGCCAGTAGCCCTGCAGCGCGGCCAGCGGCGGCGCGAGGAACAGCAGCGATGTCGCGCGCGCTGCATTGCCGCGGCGCAGCATCCACATCAGCATCGTGACCGCGCCGCCGGACAGGAACACGACGCCCCACACCAGCGATACCCACAGCGCCGGCGCGCCGATCCAGCGTGTTTCATGAAGCAGCGCGGCGAAGACGGCCGCGACGAGCGCCGCGCCGAAGTTCTGCACGGCAACCGCCGTGCGCAGGTCGCTCTGCGCGAGCTTGCCTTTCTGGTACAGCGAGCCGGCCGTGATCGACCCGACCGCCAGGACCGACACGGCGACGACGAGCCATGCAGGCGCCGCGTCCGGCGGCGGCGCGACGCCGCCCGTGACCTTCGGCGCCAGCACGAGCGCGACGCCGGCGAGCCCGAGCGCCATCCCGAGCCAGCCGCGCCTGGGCAGGCGCTCGTTGAACAGCGGGACGGCGAGCACGGCGGTGGCGAGCGGCTGCAGCGCGCCGAGCAGCGCCATGACACCGGCGTTCAACCCTTGCGCGACGGCCCAGTAGCTCGCGCCGAGATAGACGCCCTGCAGCAGCGCGCCCGCGATCAGGTGGCGCGGCCATTCGCGGCGGGCCGGCCACGGTGCGCGCGCGACGAGCGCCACGGCGCCGAACAGCACGGCGGTGCCCGCGAAACGCGCGAGCAGGAACAGGTTGGGATCGGCGTAGGGCTTGATTGCCCGCGCAACGATGAAGCCGGTGGACCACAGCGCGACGAACGCGGCGGCGACGATCGAGGTAAGCATGCGTGACGGGCCGCGACGCGGCCGGACAGAACCAGGAAGTCCGCCAGTATCGGGGGAAGCGGTGCCGGCGTCTTGTCGAATCCTGCACTCGTGCCGCGTGATGCGTGGCGGTGCCCGGTGCTCATGGCGCGCCGGGTTGGCGGCGCGGATAGGGATGGGTGCCGCGCCGCACGATGCGGCGCGGGCTGCCGTGAAGGCGCGGCGATCTGCCGAATCGGCGGAATCAGTCGATCGAGAACGTGTCGAGCGGCTGGTTCGCGCGCGCGTCGGTCGCGAAACGCGCAGCGAGCTGTTCGTAGAGCCGGCGCGCCTCGTCGAGCGTCAGGTCGATCCAGTACGGATCGCCGGCCGCGTCGTTGAGGCGTTCGGGCGGAAACTGGATTTCGATCACACTGCCTTTGCGATACATGGCGCGAGCCCCTTTGCTTGATCCGTCGTTCGGCGAAACGCAAAGTGTAGCAACCGGCATCGCGCCGATTCGCGCGCGTCAGGCAATACAGAATTTCGCTTTCGGGAAACGCGGCCGGCCCCGGCCGACCCCGTTTCGCGCCGCCGTCAAATGCCGGTCAAACGGCCGTAATACAATGGCCGGCTTACCCATAACTGTCGCCTCGGGCGCACACGCGATGCTGGCGGAACAACGTCATCAATACATCCTGTCGGAGCTCGGACGGTCGGGCGCGCTGTCGGTCGCGGAACTCGTCCGTTCGCTCGACGTGTCGCGCGAGACGATCAGGCGCGACCTGAACGCGCTGGCCGCGCGCGGCCTGCTCGTGATGACGCACGGCGGCGCGCTGGCCGCGGATCGCCGCGAGCCGAGCCTGTCCGAGCGCGAAGCCGCGAACGCCGAAGCGAAGCGCACGATCGGGCGGCGCGCGGCCGAATTCGTGCCCGACGATGCATCGGTGCTGATCGATTCGGGCAGCACGCCGCATGCGGTCGCGCTGGCGCTTGCCGACCGGCACCGGCTGTCGATCTACACGAACGACTGGCGTACCGCGTTCGTGCTCGCGCGGCGCAACGGCAACCGCGTGACGCTGCTCGGCGGCGAGCTGTCCGACGACGAGGACGCCACCTTCGGGCTCGACACGATCCACCAGCTCGCGCAATACCACGTCGATTTCGCGTTCGTCGGCGCCGGCGGCATTACGCCCGACGGCGAATGCACCGACTACTCGCGGCTCGCGGCCGAAGTGCGCAGCCGGATGATTGCGGCGGCCGGCACGGCGATCATCGTCGCCGACCATTCGAAATTCGGCCGAGTGACGCCGGTGCGGATCAACGGCACGGCTGCCGCCCGCTATCTCGTGACCGAGCGCGCGCCCGACAAGGCCGTGCGCCGCGCGCTGACCGCGCGCGGGATCGAGCTGCTCGTGTGCGACTGACGCGCGTCCGACATACAAGGTTCATCGAACCGTCATCCCGCGGGAAGAACCGCCGTCAACACTGACCCATTCACCTCGACCGGCCGCCTGGCCAGGGAGCAACGAATGACCGTCAGCGTGCGCAGCTATCTTTCCCCCACCTTGGTCCTGCTGGCCTTCGACTGGCCCGATGCGGCGTCGCGGCCCGATTTCCTCGGCTTCGCGATCCGGCGCACGCCGGGCTTCTGGTCGGCCGACGGCAAGACGCGTGCGCCGGACAGCTGGCTGCCGAACCGCCTGACGTTCGACGGCCCGGCCGCCGACACGCAGGGCGACGCACCGACCGACCAGGCGCCGATCCAGAAATTCATGTGGTGGGATGCGCGCATCGATCCTCAGGACCGCGGTGCGTCGTTCCGCTACGACGTCTACCCGGTCGTCGGCACGCCGGCGAACCTGCAGGTGCTCGACGCGCAGGCCGGCGTGTGCGACGTCGTGCTGCCCGCACACATCGAGGACGGCATCGGTACGTGGTTCAACCGCGCGGTGGTCAGCTCGCAGGCGTTCGCGAAGCAGGTCGCGGCGCTGGGTCTCGCGCCGAACCAGGCGCCGGGCGCGGCGCAGGCGCTGAAGCTGCGCACCTGGCTCGCGAACGACATGGAGCAGGTGTTCGCGGAGATGCTCGACCCCGCGTCGCGCGCGGCGTCGGCCGTCTATCACCTGACCGACACGCTGTGGGCGCTGCCCGCGTTCGAGGCGTTCGGGCGCAAGCACGGCGAAGCGTCGCTCGCGATCGTCTACGACGCGCACACCACGGCGCGCAAGGGCAAGCCGCCGCTGCCGTCGCCGAACCAGCCGGCCGTCGACGCGCTGCAGGGCCTCGCGACGCTCGCGCCGCGCGACAAGACGCACATCATGCACGACAAGTTCATCGTGACCGACGCACCGTCGAATCCGGCGCCCGCGCGCGTGCTGACCGGGTCCGCGAACTTCACGACCGAGGGGCTGACCGAGCAGGCCAACGTGCTGCACGCATTCGACTCGTCCGTGCTGGCCGCGCTGTACAACGACCGCGCGCATGCGCTGGCCGGGAATCCGTCGATTGCGGAGACGGCGAAGCTGACGTCGGGCTGGTCGGCGCCGATGACGATCGGCAGTGCGCAGGTGCGCGTCGCGTTTTCGCCGGAGCCGGCGGGGCAGCGCACGGAGATCGACACGATCGTCGCCGCGATCGCGGCCGCGAAGCATTCGGTGTCGTTCTGCCTGTTCATGCCGACCGATGCGGCGCTGCGCGACGCCTGTTTCGCGGCCGGCGACCGCGGGCTGATGATGTTCGGGCTGGTGAACAGGATCAACGTCGGCAGTGCGACGAAGGCCGATACCGCGCAGCAGGCGGGCCAGGCGCTCGATGCGGCGACGCTCGCGAACCTCGAGCTGTACCACCGCAGCCGCGACAACCACGACGTGATCGATGCCGCGTATTTCTCGCCGGCCACCGTGCCGCAGGGCTTCGCGCCGGAGCTGCGGCTCTTTCCGGGCGAGCCGGCGCCGGCCTTTCCGCCCGTCGTGATCCATCACAAGTTCATCGTGATCGATGCGGAGGGCGCGCATCCGGTCGTCTATACGGGCTCGGCGAACATGAGCCGCAATTCGGAGCAATACAACGACGAGAACCTGCTCGAGATCCGCGACCAGCGGATCGCGGCGATCTATCTCGCGGAATTCCTGCGGCTCTACGAGCACTATCGCGCGCGGGCGCTGGCGATCAACGCGAAGCAGCACGGCACGGATGCCGGGACGGGCGCGCATGCGCGGCTCGCGCTCGCGCCCGATTCGAGCTGGGCGAAGAAGTATTACGTGGCGGGAAGCCCGGAAGAGAAGGCGCGGATCGCGCTGGCGTCGACCGCGCCGACGGACTGACGCGCTGAAGCGCGAGGGGCGCGGAGGGTGCGTGCCCAGGCCGGCGGTTATCGCTGCTTATGCGGCGACGTAGCGCAGCACGGCGTCGGCGATCGTGTCGCGATGCCGCGCGCGCAGGCGCGGCGCCGACGGATCGCGGCCGAACGCGGCGCCGAACGTGTAGCGGTTCGACACGCGATGGAAGCAGAACGAGCTGATCAGCAGGTGCAGGTCGAAGGCGTCGATGTCCTTGCGGAACACGCCGCTGGCCGCACCACGCTCGACCAGTTCCTCGAGCGTCTTGATGATGCTGACGTTGCGGTTCTTGAACGACTTCAGCTGTTCGACATACTTCGCGCCGTGGATGTTCTCGATCGACACGAGGCGGACGAAGTCGCGATGCTTGTCGTGATAGTCGAACGTGAATTCGACGAGGCGGCGCATGCCTTCGCGCGGCTCCATGTCGCCGACGTGCAGTTCCTGCTCGAGCGCGCGGATGTCGCCGTACACCTTCTCCAGCACGGCCTCGTACAGGCCTTCCTTGCTTTCGAAGTAGTAGTAGAGCATGCGCTTCGTCGTGTTCGTGCGCTCGGCGATCGCGTCGACGCGTGCACCGGCGAGGCCCATCGCAGAGAATTCCTGCGTGGCGACATCGAGGATGTTGCGCTTGGTTTGCTCGGGATCGTATTTACGCCGCGCTTCGGACGCAAGCGCGCGGGTATCGGACGTGGCGGCCTTGCTTCCTGCTTTCATGTGACTTTGTTGTGGCTTCGCGGCGGCTTGGAAAAGGCATTCTAGCATGCGGGAAATCGCCGCCCGGCCGACCTTCCGCTCTAATCGGCAAGGCCGCCCGGCGGGCCGTTTCCGCTGCCGCGGCCGCTCAGCGGCGGCACGATGCGAGCGCGTCGCGGGCCTGGTATGCGGTGTACGTGAGCTGCGCGGCGGCGAGGCCGGCCAGCCCGAACGTGCGCGTGAGCCCGAACGCGGCGAAGCCGTCCGGCACCGGCCGGCCTTCGGCCAGCGCGGCGGCGAGCGCTTCGCCGGCCACCGTGGTCGGCGCCATTCCGTGGCCGCCGAACGCGATCGCGTGCCACACGCCGTCCGCGTCGCGCCCGATCTGCGGCATCTTGTGCCGCGCGTAGCTCATCAGCCCGCCCCACGCGTAGTCGACCTTCACGCCTTCCAGTTGCGGATACACGCGCAGCAGGTCGCGCCGCAGCAGGCGCGCGATCGCATCGGGGCCGCGGTCGAGCACCGAGATCCGCCCGCCCCACAGGATCCGCGTGTCCTTCAGCGGGCGGTAGTAGTCGAACGCGAAACGCGTGTCGTAGATCGCGTACGGCGCGTCGATCGCGTCGGGCAGCCGCGTGCCGAGCGGCTCGGTCGCGATCACGTAGGTCGCGATCGGCAGCACCGCGCGCTCGATGCGCGGCGACACGCCGCGCGCGTAACCGCCGCCGGCGAACACGACGTCCTTTGCGCGCACCGCACCCTGCGCCGTGCGCACGACGTACCCGGCGCCTTCGCGCGCGATGCCGAGCGCCGCCGAGCGTTCATACACGCGTGCGCCGCCGCGCGACGCGGCCGCCGCGACGCCGAGCACGTACTTGAGCGGATGGAAGTGGAACGCGTTCGGCTCGAACAGGCCGCCGTAATAGCGTTGCGTCTTCAGCCGCTCGCGCAGCGCGCCGGTCGGGACGGGTTCCCAGTCGACGCCGAGTTCGTTCTTCATCAGCGTGCGCACGCCGTCGAGCCGCGACGGGTCGTCGAACCAGTTCGCCAGCATCACGCCCTGGTCGACGATGTCGCAGTCGATTCCGTAACGTGCAATGCGCGTGCGGATCAGGTCGACCGCATCGACGGTGAGCCGGTACAGCCGGCGCCCTTCGTCGCGGCCGAGCGTGCGCAGCAGGTCGGCGTTGTCGAGGCTGTAGCCGCCGAACACGAAGCCGCCGTTGCGGCCCGACGCGCCGAAGCCGACCCGTTCGCTGTCGAGCACGACGACGTCGTGCACGCCGCGCTCGACGAGGCCGAGCGCCGTGCACAGGCCGGCGAGGCCGCCGCCGACGATGCAGACCTGCGTATCGATCGTGCCGGTCAGTTGCGGGTACGGCTGGCGGGTAACGGTGGCTTCGTAGAAGTTCTGCATGCGATTTCGATGATTCGTGACGGCGGAGAAACGGACGGCGCGCGTCGATCTTGCCTGAACGCGCGCGCCGCGTCGAATGGGGGTTGTCAGGGGCCGGCCGCCGCGGTCGGGCGGCAGCCGGCGCGAAGCGTGACGTCAGGCTTCAGGCGCCCGGCGTCGGGTTGGCCGGGCGCGCGACGTAGCCCGCGTAGCCGGTGTCGGCCTGCGGCGCGGTTTCGGGCGTCGCGTTGCGTTCGATCCACGGCGCGATCTCCATGTCTTCGTAGCGCACGAGGCGGCATTTGCGCACGAGCGCATAGCCGAGCCAGATCGCGAGGAAGAACGGCAGGCCGATGTAGGTCGCGGCGACGCCAACCCAGTCGATCTTGTCGGAGAGGAACGCCTGGTA
Organism: Burkholderia sp. BCC1972; assembly: GCF_905339605.1. NCBI lineage: Bacteria > Pseudomonadati > Pseudomonadota > Betaproteobacteria > Burkholderiales > Burkholderiaceae > Burkholderia > Burkholderia sp. BCC1972. The sequence continues at coordinate 26,251 of NZ_CAJPGH010000031.1, forward strand.
GTCCTGGCCGAGCGCGACGACCGCGCACAGCGCGAACGCGAACAGCGGGCCGAACGGGAACCACTTCGACCGGTACGGCAGCTGGTCGAGCCGGTAGCCCTGCTTCAGGAAGCCCTTGCGGAACCGGTAGTGGCTGACCGCGATGCCGAGCCACGTGATGAAGCCGGCCATGCCCGACGTGTTCAGCAGCCACATGTACACGGTCTTGTCGCCGTACAACGACGTGAGGAAGCACAGCGCGCCGACGGCGGTGGTCGCATACAGCGCGTTGCGCGGCACGCCGCCCGGCGACAGCTTCGCGAACAGCTTCGGCGCGCGGCCTTCGACCGCGAGGTTGAAGAGCATCCGCGTCGACGCGTACATGCCCGAGTTGCCGGCCGACAGCACGGCCGTCAGGATTACCGCGTTCATCACGCCAGCCGCGAAGGCGAGGCCCGCGTGGCGGAACACCAGCGTGAACGGGCTCACGCCGATGTCGGTCACGTCGCTTTTCAGCAGGCTCGGGTCGGTATAGGGAATCAGCACGCCGATCACGAAGATCGCGAACACGTAGAACAGCAGGATGCGCCAGAAGATCTGGCTCACCGCGCGCGGAATCGTCGTGCGCGGGTTCTCCGATTCGCCGGCCGCGACGCCGATCATCTCGGTGCCCTGGAACGAGAAGCCCGCGATCATCGCGACGCCGAGCATCGTCGCCCAGCCGCCGGCGAACGGTGCGTCGCCGATCGTGAAGTTGCCCCAGCCGGCGCTCGGGCCGCCCTGCATGATCCCGAAGATCATCAGCAGGCCGACGCCGACGAACGCGAGCACCGTCAGCACCTTGATCAGCGCGAACCAGTATTCGGCTTCGCCAAAGCCCCGCACCGAGAGCGCGTTGAGCGCGAAGATCAAGGTGAGGAACAGCGCGCTCCACCAGACGCCCGGCACGTGCGGGAACCAGTAGCCCATCACGAGCTGCCCGGCGACGAGTTCCACCGCCAACGTCACGGCCCAGCTGTACCAGTAGTTCCAGCCGAGCGCGAAGCCGAAGCCTTCGTCGACGAACTTCGCGCCGTAGGTCGCGAACGAGCCCGACACCGGCATGAACGCGGCCATCTCGCCGAGGCTCGTCATCAGGAAATAGACCATCAGGCCGATCACCATGTACGCGAGCATCGCGCCGCCGGGGCCGGCCTGCGAGATCGACGCGCCGGACGCGACGAACAGGCCCGTGCCGATCGAGCCTCCGATCGCGATCATGCGCAGATGGCGGGCCTGGAGCGCACGGTGGAGGGACGGCTTCGCGGGCGGCGAGCCGGAAGGAAGGGGCGAATCGGGGCGGGCATCTGAATGCATGGCGGGCGCTGGGCGCTGTCTCCGGGATTGTTTTTCGGTGACGAAGCGCGACGCGTTGCCGGGCGCGGGCCGGGCAGCGGTGATACGGTGCGAAACGGGCCGGATGAACCGGGCCGCGATGCGTGTCGCGTTCGTCTGGCGTCCGGCTGCCGTAGCGGCGGCCGGCGGCGCGCCGGGTGCGCTGCACCTCGACGCCGCCCCGATTGTGTGTGCCCGATGCGCGGCGGGCAAACGATATTTCCGAACAGGGTGATGCGGGTTTGTCATCAACTTGAGTCGTGCCTCGACCTGTCTGACGGCATGGCTGCGGGCTTCGGATACGTCCCATATCGGGATGGAAACGCACGGGGTGGACTGTCGAGTTGTTGCGTTTTGAGAATGAAGTCGTGAGTTAATATCAATAGCGGCCCGACTTGTGGCCATCGACAATGTGTTTCATGGATCGTGCCTTGCGAGGCGGGTGTGCGCCGTCCGGCCGGGCTTCCGGCGGCGGCGCAGCGCGATGCGCCGTACGGCGCACCGGGCCCGCCGCGCGGCGCATCCGCTTGCACAGGGCGCGCGAACGCGCTCCAATCGAATCACGCGGGCGGCGCTGCCGCCGCACCGATCAATCTGTCCCTGAAGAGGAAGTGATGCAATTCAACGACATTCTTGCCGCGCTCGACATCGATCTCGCCCAGTGGAAAGGCAATGCGCTGACCGCGCGTTCGCCGCTCGACGGCGCGACGCTCGCGACGCTGGCTGTCGACACGCCGGCCGACGCGGAACGCAAGATCGACGCCGCGCACGACGCATTCCTCAAGTGGCGCACGGTGCCGGCGCCGGTGCGCGGCGAACTCGTGCGCGTGTTCGGCAACGTCCTGCGCGAGCACAAGGCCGAGCTTGGCCGCCTCGTCACGCTCGAGGCCGGCAAGATCACGTCGGAAGGCCTCGGCGAAGTGCAGGAAATGATCGACATCTGCGACTTCGCGGTCGGTCTGTCGCGCCAGCTTTACGGCCTGACGATCGCGTCCGAGCGCCCGGGCCACCGGATGATGGAAACGTGGCACCCGATCGGCGTGTGCGGCGTGATCTCGGCGTTCAACTTCCCGGTTGCGGTGTGGGCATGGAACGCGGCACTCGCGTTCGTGTGCGGCGATTCGGTCGTGTGGAAGCCGTCCGAGAAGACGCCGCTCACCGCGATCGCGTGCCACGTGCTGCTCCAGAAGGCGATCCGCGAATTCGAGAAGACGCATCCGGGCGTCGCGCCGGCGGAACTGAGCCAGCTGGTGCTCGGCATGCGCGATGTCGGCGAGGTGCTGACGGCGTCGAAGAAGGTGCCGGTCGTCAGCGCGACGGGCAGCGTGCGGATGGGCCAGGAAGTCGCGAAGGTGCTGAGCCAGCGTCTTGCACGCGGCATCCTCGAACTCGGTGGCAACAACGGGATGATCGTCGCGCCGAGCGCCGATCTGGATCTCGTCGTGCGTGCCGTGACGTTCGCGGCGGTCGGCACGGCCGGCCAGCGCTGCACGACGCTGCGCCGCCTGATCGTGCATCGCAGCCTGGTCGAGCAGCTGCTGCCGCGCATCGAGAAGGCCTACACGTCGGTGAAGGTCGGCAACCCGCTTGAAGAAGGCACGCTGGTCGGCCCGCTGGTCGATCGCGCATCGTTCGACGCGATGCAGAAGGCGCTGGGCGATGCGCGCGAGCAGGGCGGCGAAGTGAAAGGCGGCGAGCGCGTCGATGTTGGTCATGCCGATGCGTACTACGTGCGTCCGGCAATCGTGCGGATGCCGAAGCAATCGGCGGTGGTCGAGCGCGAGACGTTCGCGCCGATCCTGTACGTGATGGTCTACGACAACTTCGACGACGCAATCGAGCTGCACAACGCGGTGCCGCAAGGCCTGTCGTCGGCGATCTTCACGAACGACATGCGTGAAGCCGAGCAGTTCATGTCGGCGGCCGGCAGCGACTGCGGGATCGTCAACGTGAACATCGGCACGAGCGGCGCGGAAATCGGCGGCGCGTTCGGCGGCGAGAAGGAAACCGGCGGCGGCCGCGAGTCGGGTTCGGATGCGTGGAAGGCGTATATGCGCCGCGCGACGAACACGATCAACTACAGCCGGCAACTGCCGCTGGCGCAGGGGGTGAAGTTCGACGTATAAGTGCGGGCGCCTGGCCAGGGCGCTTCGACGGTCGAATGACAAGGGCCGGTTGCCGCGGAAGCGGTAACCGGCCCTTGTCGTTTACTGCGATGCGTGCGGCGCGCCGATCGATCGTGAGCGTACCCGCTCAACGGCCCACTTACGATTCGTGCCCCGTGGAGCCGTCGTTCGCCGGCATGTTCTGCACGACCAGCATCTGCGGGCTCGACAGCGTGATCCCGGCCGCGCGCAACTGCTTCAGGATCTCGAACAGCAGATCGCTCTTCGTCGAACTCGCAATCCGTGGGCTCGACACGTAACCCGTCACGCTCAGCGTGATGCCTTCCGGCGTGAGCTGGCTGAACGTCACCGACGGCGCCGGCTTCTCGAGAATCGCCTGGTGTTCGCGGTACGCGTCGAGCAGCAGGTCGCGCACCTGCTCGGGATCGGTGTTCAGCGGGAACGTCAGCACCAGCGTCGCGACGCCCTGCGTGCTGTTGCCCATCGTCACGTTGCGCACGTTCTGCGAGATCAACTGCGAATTCGGCACGATCACGGTCGAGCGGTCGCTCAGCTGGATCTCGGTCGCGCGCACGTTGATGCGGCGAATGTCGCCTTCGACGCCCGCGATGCTGACCATGTCGCCGACCTTCACCGGACGCTCGGTCAGCAGGATCAGCCCCGACACGAAGTTCTTCACGATTTCCTGCAGGCCGAAGCCGATACCCACCGACAACGCACTGACGATCCACGCGAGGTTGCTCCACCGCACGCCGAGGAGCCCGAGCGTCATCAGCACGAGCAGCACGTAGCCGACATTGGTGAACAGCGTGATCAGCGACACGCGCATCCCCGTGTCCATGCCGAGCGCGGGCATGAACTCGCCGTCGAGCCAGCGCCGCAGCGAGCGCAACAGGTAGAAGCCGATCGCGAACCCGATCACGGCGTTCAGGATCCGGTCGGGCATGATGTTCAGGCTCTGCAGCCGCTGGCTGCCGATCATCGCGACCGCGCTGTCGAGCAGGTCGCCCGGCGTCGTGCCGAAGCCGCCCGTCAGCAGCGCGATGGCGGCAATCAGCATCAGCAGGCTCGTGCCGAATCCGGACAGGACCGTGCGCGCCTGGTCGAGGTGGCGGTCTTCGAGCGCGAACAGGTGCTTGATCTGCTGGCCCGTCGACAGGCTCGACGAGAACAGGCTTTCGCTCGCGTCGCGCGTCAACTGGATCAGGATGTAGGTCGCGCACAGCACGATCTCGAACCACACGAGTTCGTACGTGATGAAGCGCGCGACCGTGATGTAACCGATCAGGAGTGCGATCAGCGATGCGATGATCGCGAGCGTGACGCCGGCATGGATCAGCCCCGCGAGCGTCGAGCGCTGTTCGGGCGCCTCGCCGGCCGCCGCAAGCGCGGTGCGTGCGCGGTTTGCGCGCAACAGCGATGCGCCGACTGTCAGCGCGACGACGAGCGATACGATGCCGCGACCGAACAGCGTGACCGACAGGCTGGTGTCGACGATCCGGTTGATCGATTCGAGCGTGCCCGACACCAGCAGCAGCGCAGCCAGGATGGCGGGGAACGGCTTCATCGCGAGCGCGACGGGATCGGCGAGCGCGGGCAGGCGCCACGACGGATGCTTCGTGCAGAGCAGGGCGCGGCCGAGCCCGGCGATCAACGCGCAGGTCGCGGCGAGCTTTGCGAACTGGTCCCACAGATCGGTCAGCGACGGCGTGAGCTCGTAGTGGCGCGCGACGGCGAGGTAGAGGATCTGAATCGCAATGGCCGTCGCCAGGAAGGTCGACAGGGCTGTCGTCAGCGCCAGCGCGCTGCGGCGCAGGCGGGTGTGCGGCAGGCGGTTCAGCGCGATCCAGGCGAGCCAGCGCTCGGTGAGCCTGCGGCCGCCGAGCCACGCCGCGAACGCGGCAATCAGCAGCAGCGTGGTGATCGCCCGTTGTCCGGGCACCCACGACGAACGCAGCATGTCGAACAGTTCGCCGTTGAAATCATCGAGCCGCTCGCGGTCGTCCGGCGACAGGTGGAACAGCGGCAGCCAGAACTGCGCGCTGAAGATGCTGCCCGAACGGAACGCGAGCTGGTTCTTCAGCAGGCCGCGATGGAGCTTCGCGAACTGCTCGGTCAGGTTCGTGAGGCTGGTCTTCTGGTCTGCCGCCTGCTTCAGCGCCGCATCGATCTGCGTCTTGCGCGCGTCGAGCGTGGCCCGTTGCTTCGCGACGGCCGCCGTTTCCGGCGCGGCGCCCTCGGCAGGCGGCGGGCCGAGCACGTCGAGTTGCGCCTGGATCTGCGCGCGTTGCGGCGTGAGATCGCTTTGCAGTTTCGCGACGTCGCTGCTCAGCTCCTGCGCCGAGTCGCCGAGCGCATCGAGTTCCTTGCTGTTGGTCGACGTCGAAGTCTGCTGCTTGATGCGGTCGAGCTCGACCTGCATCTGCTTGAGTTGCGCGACGGCGTCGTTCAGCGAGATGGCCGGCACGGGCGCGCCGACGCCGCTCGCGCCCGGGGCGGAAGCGGCTGCCGGAAACGCCGACGCGGTGGCGATCGCGGCGAACTGCAGCAACGCGATCAGCGCGATCCGGCGGGCGTACTTGGAGAGTCGTTGTATGGACATGGAATGCTTACGATTTGCCGACAATCTCGGATGCCGAAAGGCAGCCGGAAGCCGGTAGTTGGCCCGGTAGCATGTTACCGGGCCGCGGAAGGCGTGGTTGTACCGATTGCGTACCCCGTTTGTCGCGAAGCCTGCGACGCGCGTTTGCGCGCAACCCGACGGCAGGCCCGTACCGCCGGGCCTGCGCCGCCAGCGGCTGGGGGCGGGCAGCACCGGCGGGCCGGTCCGGTGCGTTATCCGTCCCCGACACACGGTTACGCAAGTTACACATTATCCCGCGCGAAAATGGGGTGTCCGAACCGCTTCGACGCCTGCTGCGCGGCTTGCCGGCGCGTACGCCGAACGGGGTGCCGGTACAATGCAGCGATTCGCCCGACGGCGGCTCGACGGTCGCCGGACAACAATACACAACACGACACGACCAGGAGACGCGCCCAAGATGGCCTCAACGGACAGCCTTCCGCAGGCAACAGCCCCATCCCCCTCCATCGACCCCGGCTCCATCTCGGCCCGCCTCGACCGCCTGCCGCCGACCCGCAGCGTCTGGAAACTCGTCGTCCTGCTGAGCCTCGGCTTCTTCTTCGAACTCTACGACCTGCTCTACAGCGGCTACGTCGCCCCCGGCCTCGTGAAAAGCGGCATCCTGTCGGCGACGACGCACGGCCTGTTCGGCACCACGGGCGTCGCGAGCTTCATCGCCGCGCTGTTCTCCGGGCTCTTCATCGGCACGATCGCGTGCGGCTTCCTTGCCGACCGCTTCGGCCGCCGCGCGATCTTCACGTGGTCGCTGTTGTGGTACACGGCCGCCAACGTCGTGATGGCGTTCCAGGACACCGCGGCTGGGCTGAACTTCTGGCGCTTCGTCGTCGGTCTCGGCCTTGGCGTCGAGATGGTGACGATCGGCACGTACATCTCCGAACTCGTGCCGAAGCAGATCCGCGGCCGCGCGTTCGCGTGCGAACAGGCGGTCGGGTTCGTCGCGGTGCCGGTGGTCGCGTTTCTCGCGTACCTGCTCGTGCCGCACGCGCCGTTCGGCCTCGACGGCTGGCGCTGGGTCGTGCTGATCGGCGCGCACGGCGCGCTGTTCGTGTGGTGGATCCGCCGCGAACTGCCGGAAAGCCCGCGCTGGCTCGCGCAGCAGGGGCGCGTCGACGAAGCCGATCGCATCATGCGCGCACTCGAGGCGAAGGTCGAGGCCGAGTACGGCCGGCCGCTGCCGACGCCCGCGCCGGCCGAACCCGTGCCACCGCGCGGCCGCTTCCGCGACATGTGGGTTGCGCCGTATCGCAGCCGCACGATCATGATGACGATCTTCAACGTGTTCCAGACGGTCGGCTTCTACGGTTTCGCGAACTGGGTGCCGACGCTGCTGATCAAGCAGGGCATCACGATCACGTCGAGCCTGATGTATTCGAGCGTGATCGCACTCGCGGCGCCGATCGGCCCGCTGATCGGCCTCGTGATCGCCGATCGCTTCGAGCGCAAGTCGGTGATCGTCGCGATGGCGGCGGCGATCGTCGTCTGCGGGTTGTTGTTCAGCCAGACGACGGTAGGGGCGTTCCTGATCATGCTCGGCATCGGCCTCACGCTCGCGAGCAACATCATGTCGTACAGCTTCCACGCATACCAGGCCGAGCTGTTCCCGACGTCGATCCGCGCGCGAGCCGTCGGCTTCGTCTATTCGTGGAGCCGCTTCTCGGCGATCTTCTCGTCGTTCGTGATCGCGGCCGTGCTGCGCGGCTTCGGCACGCTCGGCGTGTTCGCGTTCATCGCAGGCGCGATGGTGATCGTGATGGCCGCGATCGGGTTCATGGGCCCGCGCACGAAGGGCATCGCGCTCGAAACCATTTCGAAGTAGTCGGCAGGTGCGCATGCGTGTCGCCTCGTTTGTGCGGCATGCGTGCGATGTGGTTTCAATGCGGACATCGCATCGCCATAATGATTTGACATGCGAATTTATTATGCCGGAGCATGCGTTTCGTATCGAACGCACGGGCGCCGGGGGCCGCGCGCCAAACCGTCCAACTTATAAGCGTGACACGCAACGAAGCCGCAAACGGCAACGAGTTGAAACAAAGCGTGACGAAGCGAAAAACTGCCGTAGAACCGCGACTTTTGCCGCTGCTGAATCCTGCACTGACGCGTAGAATGAAGGGCCTGACGACTCATTAGCCGCCATCGGACCGCACGCGTTGCATCAGCGAACGGCTCCGCCGCAAAGAGGCGTCGGCGCCGGGCGCATACGATGCGCCGGACGTGTCGATGGCTCGCGCGGAAGATGCGCCGCTCGCAACAGCACCCTGCGGCGGCCGGATCGGCCGATGGCTTCGAACGTATGATCCTGTCCAGCCTGAAGCGGCCATTTGCGAAGCCGAACCGCCTTGCCCGCGCGGTAGCCATGTACGTGTGGCTCGCGGCCGCGCTGCCGATTTCCATTCTTGCCGGGCGGCCTGCCTTTGCCGCGTCCGACGTATCGTCGCCGGTTGCTACGTCATCCTCATCAGCTGCGTCGCCCGCGTCGGCGGCTTCTCATGCGCATCCCGCCTCGGCTGCGCATGCGTCGTCGGGCGCATCGTCCGCGCCTGCGGCGCCCGCCGCGTCACATGCGCATCCTGCGGAGCCGCCCAGCACGGCATCGGGCGCATCGGCTGCTTCCGCAGCGTCCGCCGCGGAACCGGCGTCGGCCGCATCGGCGACCGCGGCCAGCGAGGCTGAAGCACCCGCACCGACCCCGCCGCGTCGCCATCCGCCACTCTCGGCCGACGAAGCAAAGAACGCAACGGAGCGTGCGGTCGACATGCGCAAGCGCTTCATGCAGGAAGTCACGCGCCGCCTGAACGTACCCGCGAGCGAGCAGCGCGCCTACGGCGAGCGGCTCCAGAGAGCACTCGTCGACGCGGATCTCGGCGACCTCGCCGGCGAATACGTTGCGATGGTTGACCGCACGCCGAACGTACAGGCGCTCTTCATCTACTTCCGCGCAACACCGGCCAACGCATGGATGATGATCGGCGCATCGCCGGTCGGCACCGGGCTGCCGGGCAAGTACGATCACTTCCTGACGCCGCTGGGCGTGTTCCATCACTCGCCCGACAACATGGATTTCCGCGCGGAAGGGACGACGAACGAGAACGGCATTCGCGGCTACGGGCACCGCGACATGCGTATCTACGACTTCGGCTGGGTCGACGGCGAGCGCGGCTGGGGCAAGGGCGGCGTGTCGCCGATGCGCTTCCAGATGCATGCGACCGACCCCGACCGCCTCGAAGCGCTGCTCGGCATCCGGCACTCGAAGGGCTGCGTGCGGATTCCGGCGTCGCTGAACACGTTCTTCGACCGTCACGGGTTGCTCGACGACGACTACCAGGCGCGCGTCGAGGCCGGCAAGTCGCTGTGGGTGCTGCGCCGCGATCGCGACATCACGCCGATCGCAGGCCGCTACCTGGTCGTGATCGACAGCGCGTGCAAGGCCCGCCCGGCCTGGGCGCCGATGCCGGGGCGCAAGGCATGGTCGAAGGTGCCGAAGGGCGGCGACACGGCGGACTGATCGCCGGTACGCCGGCCCGGTGGAGATACAGGGATGAGAATAAATCCGTTTTATTGAACCATAACAAAAGCAAACTTTTATTATCCGATTCGGGTTCGTATAGTCGAGTCCAGTTTCGCGGAACCCTGCCGCGCCTGGACCACCACCGACCACACGACCCGCATGAAAACTCTCTACAAGCTCGCTCCGCTCGCGATGCTCGGCGCCTTCGCGACCCATGCCTGTGCGCAAAGCAGCATCACGCTGTACGGTCTCATCTCGGCCGGCGTCGGGTTCGCAACCAACCAGGGCGGCAAGAACGCCTGGCAGGCGCTGTCGGGCACGAACCAGAACCCGCGCTGGGGGCTGAAGGGCAAGGAGGATCTCGGGCAGGGGCTGTCCGCGATCTTCCAGCTCGAGAACGGCTTCAACGTGATGACAGGCACGGCCGCGCAGAACGGCCGCGAGTTCGGGCGCATGGCCTACGTGGGCCTTGCCGACCGCACCTACGGCTCGCTGACGTTCGGCCGCCAGTACGATGCGATCCACGACTACATCGGGCCCGTGATCATCGCGAGCAACGGCGTGAACATCGGCGACAACGACAACGGCTACAACGACATCCGCGTGCAGAATTCGGTGAAGTACGTGAGCCCCGTCTACTACGGGCTGAAGTTCACCGCACTGTACGGCTTCAGCAACGCGACCGGTTTTGCGAACAACAGCGCGTACAGCTTCGGGCTTGGCTATGAGCGCGGCCCGCTGCGCTGGAGCGTGGTCTATGCTCAGTACAACCATCCTTACAGCGCGACGAACCAGGACGGCGCGATCGCGAACGACTACGCGTCGCCGCTGCTGATCTTCAGCAAGAGCGCGATGACGCCGGCGGCGTACGCAAGCCGGCAGCGTATCGCGGGCACGGGCGGCTTCTACACGATCGGCCGCGCGCAGTTCGCCGCGATGTTCACCGACGTGCGCTACGATTACCTCGACAATTCGCACCTGCACCTGCAGAACCTCGGAGTGAACGTCGTCTACACGATGACGCCGCAGCTCTTTCTCGGCGCCGCGTATGCGTTCACGAACGGCAAGTACGACGTGATCGACAAGCGTCCGAGATGGCACCAGGTGAACCTGCAGGCCGACTACTTCCTGTCGAAGCGCACCGACGTCGCGCTGACGGTGATCGCGCAGCAGGCGGCCGGCGACGCGGACCATGCGCAGATCTTCGCGTACGCACGCTCGACCGGCACGCGCCAGATGATGGCAACGCTCGGCGTCCGGCACGTTTTCTGAGTTCGACCATGACCCATCCGATCGCATCCCGCCGCACCTTCCTGAAACTGTCCGCCGCGCTGGCCGGCACCGCGCTGCTGCCCGAAGCGGGCGCGTTCGCGGCCGGCGGCGACGCCGCGCGCCGCACGGTGATCATCGATACCGACCCGGGGCAGGACGACGCCATCGCGATCCTGCTCGCGCTGGGCGCGCAGGACCGGCTCGACGTGCGCGCGCTGACGGCCGTTGCGGGCAACGTGCCGCTCGACCTGACCGAACGCAATGCACGAATCATCCGCGACTGGGCCGGTCGCACGAAGACGCTGCCGGTCTACGCGGGCTGCCCGCGTCCGCTCGTGCGCGACCTCGTGACGGCTGCGAACGTGCACGGCAAGACAGGGCTCGAAGGCGTCGAATTGCACGAGCCGCGCGCGCCGCTTGCTGCCGGTCACGCCGTGTCGTACCTCGTCGACATGCTGAGCCGCGCGGCGCCGAACAGCGTGACGCTGTGCGCGCTCGGCCCGCTGACGAACATCGCGACCGCGCTGGTCGAAGCGCCGCAGATTCGCGGCGCGCTGCGCGAGATCGTGCTGATGGGGGGCGCGTTCTTCGAGCGCGGCAACATCACGCCGGCTGCCGAGTTCAACATCTACGTCGATCCGCAGGCGGCCGAAGTCGTGTTCGGCAGCGGCGTGCCGGTCGTCGTGCTGCCGCGCGACGTCGCGGTGAAGGCGCCGATCACGCCGGCGCGCGTTGCGCCGTTCCGTGCACTCGGCAACCGTTGCGGCGCGATCGTCGCGGACATCATGGATGCCGAGCTTGCATACAACAAGAAGCGGCGCGGCGTCGAAGATGCGCCGATGTACGACCCGACGGCCGTCGGCTATCTCGTCGACCCGACACTGTTCGGCGGGCGGAAGGTGAACGTGGTGGTCGAGACGGCCGGGCAGTGGACGCTTGGCGAGACGATCGTCGACTGGAACGGCCGCAGCGGCCGCGCGGCGAACGCGACGTGGATCAACGAGGTCGACGCGGACCGTTTCTACGCGACGCTCGTCGAGCGCATCGCGACGCTGCCCTGAGCGCGGGCCATTGCAACGCAATCGGGATCAGATGTGTTTCGCAATCCACTCGCGGCACGCGCGCACGTGCGGGCCGCGATCGTCGGCGGCGAGCGAGATCAGCGAGATCGCGCGCGTGACGCGCGGTTTGTCGACGCGCAGCGCGACGAGTTCGGGATCGTGCAGATGCATCGTGTAGAGGCTCGGCAGCACGGCGGTCGCGAGGCCGTTGCGCGCCAGCGCGTAGAGCGGCTCGGTGTACTCCATCCGGTACGTGACGTTCAGGCGCAGCTTTTCGGCGCCGCCGGTGCGATGCAGCGATTCGCTGACGCTGCCGCGCACGAATACCGCGAGCTCGCGATCGACGAGCTTCGCCCACGTGACGCTCTTCGCGCGGGCGAGCGGATCGTCATGCCGCACGACGATCACGATCTCGTCCTCGAACAACTGCTGGTAGCGCAGCGTGCCGTCGTCGCTGTCGGGTTCGCGCACGCCGATGCCGAGATCCGCGACGCCGTCGCGCACGGCTTCGACGAGCGCGCTGTTCGGCAAATCGGTGAGCGTGAAGCGCAGCGTCGGGTGCGTGCCGCGCAGTGCGTTGAGCGCGGGCAGCAGGCGGCCCGCGACCGACGGGATGAACGCGATGCGCACGGTCTGGATGCGTTCGCCGATGAGCCGCGTCATGTCGTCGAAAGTGCCGCGCGCCTGGTTGAGCAGGCGTTCGGCGAGCGGCAGCACGGCTTCGCCCGCGGTGGTGAGCGTGAGGCGATGCGCGGTACGCGCGAACAGGCGCCCGCCGAGCAGGAATTCGATCTGGCGAATCGACGCGGTGAGCGCGGGCTGCGTGAGCGACAGCGCCTGCGCGGCCTGCGTGAAGCTGCGTGCGTGGGCAAGGACGACGAAGTGCTGGACCTGCCGCAGCGTGAGCGCGGGCAGCAGCGACGAGCGGTCGGACGACATCGGGCAATGACGGTCGGGATGCGGTACGCGGCAGTATAAGACCTGCGCCGCGGAAACCGGCACAGGACAATATTCGGAATCACAGGAGAACCACCATGTCAGCGACTGACACGATCCCGGCGCGCGCGCCGGCCAGCTGGCTCGAACGCCGCTTCGCGCTCGCCGCGCGCGGCACGAGCGTGCGCACCGAGACGATCGCGGGCGTCACGTCGTTCCTCGCGGCCGCGTATCTGCTCGTCGTGATCCCGTCGCTGCTCGCGACGGGCGGCATGGAGCGCGGCGCGGCAACGACCGCGACCATCATCGTGTTCGTGCTGTTCACGACGCTGATGGGGCTCTACGCGAACCTGCCGTTCCTCGTCGGCCCCGGCATCGGCGGCTCGGTGATCATCGGCGTGACGCTCGCGACGACGGAACACGTCGGCTGGCAGACGGGGCTCGGCATCGCATGCGTGTCGGGCGTGCTGTTCTTCCTGCTGACGATACTTGGCGCACGCGGCGTCGTCGTGCGGCTGATACCGGTGCAGATCAAGCTCGGGCTCGGCGCGTCGATCGGGCTGTTCGTCACGATGCTCGGGCTGCGCAATGCGGGCATGGTCGTCGCGAACGCGAAGACCAACGCGTTCGCACTCGGCGACTTCTCGCGGCCGGGTGCGCTCGTCGCGCTGATCGGCCTCGCGGTGGCGATCGTGCTGCAGGCGCGCAAGGTGCCCGGCGCGATCCTGATCGCGATTCTCGTCGCAGCCGCGGCCGGCGTGCCGCTGGGCGTCACGCACCTGCCCGCGTCGTTCGTGTCGCTGCCGCACAGCATCGCGCCGATCGCGTTCAAGCTCGACATCCGCAGCGCACTGAGCCTCGCGGCCGCACCGTACCTGTTCGCGTTCTTCGCGGCGGAATTCTTCTCGACGCTCGGCACCGCGCTCGCGGTCGGCGCGAAGGCGAACCTGCTCGACGAACACGGCAACCTGCCGAACATCAACCGGCCGTTCCTCGTCGATTCGCTCGCCGCGACGCTCGGGCCCGTGTTCGGCATTCCCGCGCTGACCGCGCTGATCGAATCGGCGGCGGGCGTCGAGGCCGGTGGCCGCAGCGGACTGTCGTCGCTGGCCGCGGCCGTGCTGTTCGCCGCGATGCTGCTGTTCGTGCCGGTCGCGCTCGCGATCCCGAAAGAAGCGACCGCACCGGCGCTGATCCTGATCGGGCTGTCGATGTTCGCGACGATCCGCCATACGCATTTCGACGACTTCACCGACGCGCTGCCCGTGATGTCGATGGTGCTGCTCACGCTGATGTCGAACAGCTTCGGCACCGGCATTGCGGGCGGGCTGCTGTGCTACGTGCTCGTCAAGCTGCTGGCCGGCCGCTGGCGCGACGTGTCGTGGGGGCTCGTCGTGCTTGCGATTCCGCTCGGCTACTACTTCTGGACCGTCGTGAAGCCGCACTGAGAGACGGCTTTCGCGACGCAATGGCACCACCTGAAAGAGACTGACATGAAGGCAACACCAGGCAACGTCCCGGCCGCGCGCACGGGCATCGAGATCACGCCGGCCCATCGGGCGTTCTTCCACGCACTGCCGAAGGTCGAGCTGCATTGCCACCTGCTCGGCGCGGTGCGGCACGACACGTTCATCGCACTCGCGGAGCGCAGCGGCGCGCCGATCGAGCGCGCGGAGATCGACGCGTTCTACGCACGCGGCGAGAAACCGGTCGGCGTGCTGCACGTGCTGCGCGCGCTCGACAAATACCTGCTCACGCAGCCCGACGACCTGCGGCGGATCGCGTACGAGTATCTGGAGGATGCAGCCGCGCACAACGTTCGGCATGCGGAATTCTTCTGGAATCCGACGGGAACGGTGCGCGTATCGGGCATTGCGTATGCCGACGCGCAGGCCGCGATCGTCACCGCGATCCGCGATGCCGCGCGCGACTTCGGGATCGGCGCGCGCCTGATTCCGAGCATCGACCGTGAGCAGGATCCCGACGAAGCCGTTGCGATCGTCGAGTGGATGAAGGCGAATCGCGCGGACGAAGTCGCAGGGCTCGGCATCGACTATCGCGAGAACGACCGGCCGCCGGAACTGTTCTGGAAGGCGTACCGCAATGCGCGCGCGGCCGGCTTCCGCACGACCGCGCATGCGGGCGAGTTCGGGATGCCGTGGCGCAACGTCGAGACGGCCGTCGACCTGCTGCAGGTCGATCGCGTCGATCACGGCTATACGATCGTCGACAACCCCGAGCTGTGCGCACGCTATGCGGAGCGCGGGATCGTCTTCACCGTCGTGCCGACGAATTCGTACTACCTGCGCACGCTGCCGCCGGAGCAATGGGCGGAACTGCATCCGATGCGCAGGATGCCGGGGCTCGGGTTGAAGATCCATCCGAACACCGACGATCCGACGCTGCACAAGGTCAATCCGAGCGAAGCGTGGGAACTGATGTTCAGCCACTTCGGCTTCGCCGTGGCCGAGCTGAAACAGTTCATGCTGAACGGGATCGACGGCGCATGGGCCGACGAGGCGGCGAAGGCGGCGTGGCGTGCGGCATGGTCGCCGGAGTTCGACAGGCTGGCTGATACGCTCGCGGCGGGCTGAGCGCGACTGCGCGTGCATTCCGGCCGGTCGCTCGACCGGTCGGCGCTTCGTTCACACGGCTCCGGGCCGTGCACGGCCGCAACAGGGTGCCGCGCACGCGTCCTGTCGTCTCTCCGCACCGCACCGCGCTGCGCGTGTCAGGCTGGCATACCTCGATCGCATTCGCTATATTGGCGTCCGGCAGCGCCCGAGCGTGTCGCTGCCGCCGCGCGCGCCCGCGCCGGCATTCCGACAATAATTCGAATCTGAGAGGCTTTACGTGCGCATCCCCGTCTTCTGTCTGATGTTGTTCATCTCGCTGTCCGCGCGAGCCGGCAGTGCCTGCGATGGGCTGCTGGGCGACTACGCGCCGGCCGCCGGCAAGCCCGCGACCCTGCGGGTGGAGAAGGCGGGCGACGGCTTCGTGCTGCGCGCGCGTGACGCCGGCCGCTGGAGTGCCGAAACGGCCCCGGCGCGCGTGGCGGAGCTCGATATGGACGGTCCGGAGAAGCCGCCTGCCGACGCGTGCGTGCTCGACGTGCCGGGCGGCGAACTGATCAGGATGCCGATCGGCTCGCCCTATCAGGTCACGTCGATCACGGGCAGCAACTTCACGACGAAGCATTCGACCACCGGTGTCCTGCTGCTGATGACACAAGGCTTCCAGGTCGACGGCATCGAACTGTATCGGGTCGCGCGCAGCGGCGATTCGCCGACGGCGCCGTGAAGGCGGTTACCGCGCGCTGACGGCGCGCGGACCGGCGGGTTGCTGCACACGACGACACGACAACGAGGCGATTCCTTCCGATGGGCAATCGAGCATGGCTCTATCTCCAGCCAGGTGACGGAGACGACGCGCGGACGGTCGAGTTCGCGGAATCCAACAATCACTTTCCGCTGCTGTGGCGCGTGCTGCTCGCCGACGGCGGCGCGGGCGACGCGATTACCGATCAGCGCGTGTTCGGCGACGCGGGCACGCCGAATCTTTCCAGCGACGCGCGCGCCGCACATGCGCGCATCAGCCGGCTCGCGGCGTTC
This sequence comes from Burkholderia sp. BCC1972, assembly GCF_905339605.1. NCBI lineage: Bacteria > Pseudomonadati > Pseudomonadota > Betaproteobacteria > Burkholderiales > Burkholderiaceae > Burkholderia > Burkholderia sp. BCC1972. Next base: position 42,762 of record NZ_CAJPGH010000031.1, read on the forward strand.
GTCACCGCGTATCCGCTGCCGGGCGACGATCCGGCGCTCGCGCGCCAGTTCGATGCGCTCGTGCGCCATCTCGGCGAGTCGATCGATGCGATCGGCGATGCGCATGGTGCGCCGCGTTTTTCCGCGAATCTCGACGAGTTATCGTGGCTCGACGGCGGCGATCCGGACGACTTCATCGACGCGGAACGCGACAACTGCACGCGCCTGTGGTGGCAGGTCGCGAACTGCATGGACTTTCGCGACGTGCGCGGCGTGCGCGGTGCGCTCGAGATCGATACACCCGCGGACTGGGGCGACTGGGCGTGGGGCTTCGGGTTCGGCGGTGTATCGCATCACTATTTCCAGCGCCAGAATCCGCCGCGCGGCGTGACGTTCGCCGAGATGTTCGACGCCGGCGAACTGCACGGCAACTGGCTCGATCACGACACGTTCAGCTTTCGCGGGCGCAACGGACTGTGGGGCGTGCGGCGCGAAACCGACGATGCGTGGGACGTGATCGTGCCGCCCGAGTGGACGAACCTGTGGGCGAGCGGCGCTCGCGACGACCGGCTGCTGTGGGCCGCGCGCGACGGGAAGGTCGGTTTGCTGCTCGCCGATGGCGACGGCGACGAGACGCGGATCGTGCGCGAACCGGCGTTCGACGCCGTGTGGGATTTCAGCGGTGACGTCGCATGCGTACGCGTGGGCGAGCGGTTCGGGCTCGTGCGCACGGACGGCACGTGGGTGCTCGAACCGACCCTCGACAATTTCGGCGAATTCTCCGGCGACCTGGCGTCCGCGAGCGTGGACGGCCGCTGGGGCTTCGTCGATACGCAGGGCGCGTGGGTGATTCCGCCGCGTTTCGACGATACGCACGAGTTCGTGAACGACACCGCCGTCGCGGCATGCGAAGGCGAGCGCTGGGGGCTGGTCGGCCGCGACGGGCAATGGCTGACGAAACCCGAATGGGCGTCGCTCGAATGGTCGTCCGAGTGCGGCGCGTTTCTCGCGCAGCGAGACGACGATCACGTCGGCCTCGTCGATCTGAACGGTCGCACGGTCGTCGAGCCGCGTTACGCGGAAATCGCGAAGCTCGACGACACGCCGACGGAGCGCGTGGCAGACCTCGGCGCGATCCGCCATATCGTGCGGCGCGACGACGGGCGTTGCGCGGTCGTCGACGGGCACGGCCGCGCGTTGGTGCCGTTCGATTTCGTGAACCTCGGCGCACTGTCGTGGTTGTCCGACGACGAAGCGGTGCCGGGCGCGCTGTCCAAGCGTTACGCGCTCGGCGTCCTGCCGGGCGAGCCGGTGCAACTGGCGATTTGCGATCTCGATACGGGGGCGACGATCGCGCAAGGGCCGTACGACATCGTGTCCGGCCTGTACTGGGGAGCCGATCGCGGCTGGCTGGGATGGGTGCAGGACGAAGACGGCGACGACGTGCACGCGACGATATTGCGTGCGGACGGCACCGTCCTGCATCCGGCCCGTTACGTGCGGATCGGCGACGGCGCGCTGTTCGACGGTACGGCGCAGGCATTCCTGATGCCGTGGTATGTCCGCCGCATTGCGATCGCGCAGAACTGGCGCAACGGCGAGCCGGTCGCGGCTTTGCGCGACGACGGCGTACCCGTCTGGCTGTACGCGGACGGGCACGTGTCGACGGCGCGCCGGTAAGACGGGCCGCCGGCGTGACCGGCCGGCGGTACCGCGATCAGCGAAAGAACCGCAGCCAGTCGAACAGGCCCGAATGCTGCGCGCGCCGCTTTGGCGCCGGCGCGCTGCGCGGCCGGAAGTCGGGCGAGAACTGCACGTGCGAATCGATCGCCCGCGCGCGCAGCGCCGCGTCGTAGAACGAGCCGACGATCGGCAGCGCGCTGTGCGCGCCCGCGCCCCAGTAGTCGCTGCGCAGCGTCACGCTGCCGTCGTCGAAGCCGACCCATGCGCCGGCCACGAGCTGCGGATGCATCAGGACGAACCAGCCGTCCGTGTTGTCCTGCGTCGTGCCGGTCTTGCCGGCAACGTCGATCCGGATTCCGTAGCGCGAGCGAATGTCGGCGCCGGTGCCGTAATCGACGACGCCGCGCATCACGTCGACGAGCGTCTGCGCCGCGGCTGCCGGCAGCGCGCGTTCGGGCGGCGCGCTGCCGAACGCGGCGAGCACCTTGCCGTCGCGGTCCTCGATGCGCGTGATCATCTGCGGCGCGACGTACACGCCGCGGTTCGCGATCGTGCCGTACGCGGACACCATTTCCTTCAGCGTGACGGGGCTCGTGCCGAGCGCGAGCGACGGCACCGCGTCGAGCGGGCTGTCGCGCACGCCCATCGCGCGCGCAAGCTGCGCGACCTTCGCGGCGCCTTCGTGCTGCATGACTTGCGCGGTGATGCGGTTGCGCGACAGCGCGAGCGCGTCGCGCAGCGTCATCGGCTCGCCGGTCGGCGGCTCCGCATCGGTCGGATGCCACACGGCGCGGCCGCCGATCGGAATGGCGACGGGGCGGTCGACGAACGTATCGTCCGGCCGCATGCCGTCCGCGAACGCGGCGCCATAGACGAACGGCTTGAACGTCGAACCCGGCTGGCGGCGCGCCTGCGTGACGTGGTCGAACGGCTCGCTGCCGAAATCGGGACTGCCGACCCATGCGCGGATCGCGCCGTTGCGCGGATCGATCGCGACGAAGCCGGCCTGTACCTGGGTCTTGCGCTCGCACAGCGCGCGCATGAACGCGCGGTTTGCGCCGAGCTGCTTCAGCGCCGGCACATCGGCAACGCCCGCGTCGCGTGCCTGGCGATATTCGGGCGTCTGCCGGATGAAGCCGCGGAACAGATCGTTGCGCAGCCCGCAGCCGGACGGCCCGCGCCACGCGCTGTCGGCGATCGACTGCAGCCGTTCGGTCTGCCGCGTCAGTGCCTGCGTGGCCATGTCCTGCAACTGCGCGTCGAGCGTGGTGCCCACGACGAGCCCATCGGCATAGAGATCGTAGTTGTTGCGGTCGGCCCACGCGATCAGCCACTTGCGCAGCTGGACCGCGAAGTGCGGCGCGAGGCTCGGCTGCGCCGTCTGCGGTTCGAAGTCGACGCGCAGCGGCTGGCGCTGCAGTTTCGCGAGCTGCTGCGGCGTGAGCATGCCCATCTGCGCCATCCGGCCGAGCACGATGTTGCGCCGCTGGACCGCGCGCTCCGGATTCAGCACCGGGTTGTAGTAGCTGTTGCCCTTCAGCATTCCGACGAGCGTGGCGCTTTCCGCGATGTCGAGCTGGTCCGCCGACTTGCCGAAGTAGGTACGCGCGGCCATCTCGACGCCGTACGCGTTGTACAGGAACGGCACCGTGTTCAGGTAGGTCTCGAGGATCTCGTCCTTGCTGTACACCGACTCGATCTTGAACGCGGTGATCAGCTCCTTCACCTTGCGCGTGAGCGTCGGCGCGCGGCCGACTTCGTCCGGATACAGGTTGCGTGCGAGCTGCTGCGTGATCGTCGAGCCGCCCTGACGGTCGCCCGAGAAGGTACGCAGCCCGGCCGCGAGCGTACGGCGCAAGTCGATGCCGTGGTGTGAATAGAAGCGGTGGTCTTCTGTCGCGATCAGCGCGTCGACCATGTGCGGCGAGATCTGCTTGAGCGGTACCCATTCGCGGTTGACGGGCCGGAACTCGGCGATCAGCTGGCCGTCGGCCGACAGCACGCGTGCGGGGCGGTCGATGCGCGCCTTGCGGATGTCGCCGATGCTCGGCGTGAACGGGACGAACGCAAGCAGGACCAGCAGGCCCAGCACCGGTATCGCGGCGAGCGTCAGCGCCACGCCGCGGCGCGTCGGATGGCGCAGGCGATGCAGCACGCCCGCGCACAGTGCGCTCAGACGCGCGCCGCCGGCGGCGGCGAGCGGTGCGACACGGGCGCGGCAACGGAGCCACGCGTCTCGGAGAAACGGCACGAAGCGATTCAAGGCGGCAGGAGCGCGGATGGAAGACGCGCGATCCTAGCAAACGGCGCATGCGCGCCGGCACCCGAAACGGCCGTTTGCTTGCAGGATTTACAGACGATTACGTTTGTTGCCCGCCGACAACCTTTTGTGATGCAGCCCGGCGCGATTCTGCTGACGAATCGTGGCCCGCCCGCCGGCGCTCGAAGCCGTCCGGTCAGCGCGGCACGGCGTCGCCGGCAGCCCTCGCGATACCCGGGAGGCCGGACGCAACGCGGTGGTCGGAGGAGATGTGCAATGGACCCGATAGATCCGGACAGGCCATCACGACGATTCAGGTTTTGAGCCGGGACAAATTGATGCAGGCAACGATGATCAGGATGCCGCCGACGATTGATCCAGTGTCCATCGATTCATGCCAGAAGATCCAGCCCCATGACGCATTGAAAACGATGCCGATGTAGCGTGTTACAGCGACGACGGATGCTTTTTCGTGTGTGAATGCTCTTGTGAGAAACAATTGCCCGAACAGCGAAACGCCTCCGAGTGCCAGCAAGAGGCCGTATTGGCGCGGCGTATCCGGCCAGACAAAATCTTTCCACATCAGCGGAACCGAAACGAGCGCCGCAATGGCAAGAAAGTAGAAAACAATCTCGTACGCGTGATGCCTGGCGCTGAGCTGGCGAATGGCGACGTGTGCGCCCCCCGCAAACACTGCACTCAACAGTCCGAGCCCTGCATAGATCGAGTAGCTCGAGTATTGGTAGGGCTTGATGATCAGGACGGCGCCGGCAAGGATGGCCGGGAGCAGCAACCACACTTGTCTGGGAATGTGCTCCTTCAGAAAGACGGCTGAGAGCAGGATGATGAAAACCGGGGAAAGGTGCGCGAGGATGCTTGCATCGGCGAGCGGAATGTGCGCGATTGCATAGAAGTAACAGACGAGATAGAACGCTCCGAGCAACCCGCGCACGATAAGCATCGACAGGTCGCTGTGGGAAAATGACACGTTGCCGCGTCGCATCAACAAGTACACGAGTGCCGCACCAATTGTGCCGCGAAAGAAACCGATTTCGGCCGGTGGCAGTGTCGCGCTGATTTCCTTTACCAGCGCATTCATGATGCTGAAGGTGAAGGAGGCCAGGACCGCTAGCAGGACTCCGCTTTTCCAAAGGTCGTTGACCATTGACGGTAGATCGTTGCCGCCTGTGCCTGTGTGCTCTCTTGAAGGATGGTCGGGTGACAATTGGCAACTCCTTTTTCGCTGATGAAGCGCTGTATGGCGGTCTCGTAATTGGATAGCAGTTCGCACGCGTGCGGCATCGGCAGGTCGAAGCATTGCCCGAGACAACGGATGAGGGACAACTTGCGATGATCCTCGAGCGGCACGCGCGGAATCTGCCACAGGCCGTCTGCGTCGAGATGGGCGCGGCGGAACGGAACTGCGGAGAAGTCGAAATATCGGCCGCGTTCGTCAGGCTGCGAAAATGGATCCACGAGCAGTGCGCTGTAGCGGACGAACAGGAGATACTCCTGGTGCAACTCGTCGAAGTCGGGAAAATGGGCGATCGCGTCCCGCTCGAGCATGACGTCGTCGACCGGATAGTTGTCGTCGTTGAGGAACTTGAGCAGGTTGACAGGCTGCGCGCCCATTCGCTCGAGCAACGTCGATATCTCTTTCCAGAGCCGGACCATGCTGCGCATGACTTGCGGTGTAATCGGCCCCTCCGGATGGAGCTTGTAGATGTAGCGGTCCGGTCCGTTTGAAAACAGGACATGCTCCAACGCCGGGGGGCAGAGGACGAGCGGACTGTGAACGTATGTCGTGATGCTGCGCGCTTCCGCTTCCAATGGCGAACGCATGATGACGACTTCGATGCCGTGGCGTTCCACGGCGCGCCGCACGGTATGCAAGGTCGCACATTCCCGATTCGCGGCAATGAAAATCCGGCGCTTGAATGCCTTGGTCGTGGCGGCGAGGGGCTGGGTGGCATCGAGAATTTTCGTGTCGCCGAAATAACTGGACAGGCAGATCACGTTGAACTGCCTGTTCGCCGGCAACGCGGCTTCCACCAGCAGCGCTGCCCCGAGGAACGGCGACATCAATACGATCGAGCGTACGCGCGTCAAGCGATCCCAGGGCAGTCCCTTGAGCACGTCCACATAGCAATCCGCCGGTGTGCAGAGAATCAATGTGTCCCACCGATCGTCGAGACAGTTTCCACCTTCATGGAAACTGTCGATCGGCATGCTGACAGGCTCGCTCAAGGCCCGTCCGCGCCCCTCCAGCGAAAGGGGCTGGCCCGCCGCGATTGCGTCGCGTATGAGACGGCTGCGCGCACCGGGACGGCTCATGAATCCCAGCATGCCGTCGGACACGCTGCGAAGATCGAACGCAAACTGGATGGCTACGGCGCCCAGCCCGATGAAGAGAAAATCTTCGGCCGTATTGCAGTGGTCACGCATGGCAGGGCTTCTCGAGGACGATCGTATCGAACATCGAATGTACGATGGCTGGGCCAGCAACCTTCCAGCGGCGGAGGCAGGCCGGATCGATCGAGTAATTGAACAGTTCCTTGATGCCTGTCCCGTATCGCACCAGCACCTTCGCACGATCGTTCATCACTTTCCAGATTTGCTCGAGCACGGAAGCCTTGCCTTCTACGAGCGAGGCGACCATGAAATGCGTGGCATGCCGGGCAAAAGGAAGCGCGTCAACGGTGAGGCTCGTAAATTCCATGAGCCCGCCAAGGCCCTGCCGATTGGCGATTTGCAAACCAAGCAGCGTTGCCTCGTCGTCGATATCGACGCAGCACAGTTGGGCCCTGGTCTCGCGGGCGATCAACATCGCGGATGTGGGGAATGCGCCTGAGCCGATGAACAGGATGCGCGCCTGATCCGTAATGCCTACGCGACCTATTTCGGCACGAACCGACAACGCGAGCGAGTCGAGGTAAGGGCCAAGATCCGTGCCCTCGCGCAGCATCCGTTGGCACAGGTACTTTTCGAGGCTGCACAGAGCCGTGACGGCGGAGTCCCGCACCCTGTGGACCAGACTCGATTGCTCGACGTCGTTCCGTGCCGATACCCAGCCTGGCGGGTCCATTTCGTTTGCGATGAACTCGCTGAGTTCGTCGATCTTGCGTTTCAGAATCTCATAGCAGCCGTCGGCTTCTCTCGCGTACACGGTCAGGAGTCGAAGCTCACTTTCGAGTTGCCGAAGCATTTCCGTTTCGTCGATACATGTGCTCATGGGACCAGTCCTCGGGGAATCAGCATTGCCTGTCGATTCGACAAGCGCTCTCAGTCATGTCGACCGTGTTGGCCGATCTATATCGATAGTGGATACTTGACACGCAGATAATGCGTGATCAGATACTTTGTTCCCAATGCAGTTTTGACTTGCAGGTAGTCGCCATTGATATAGGTGATGTCGATGAATCCACGCCAACTCGAAGCTTTCCGGGCTGTCATGACGACCGGCACGACGACCCGCGCATCGGACCTGATGCACACGTCGCAATCGGCGATCAGCCGGCTCGTCAGCCAATTGGAAGCGACGTTACGCCTCAAGTTGTTTGACAGGGATGGAGCCCGGCTGCGCCCTACGCCGGAGGCCAAGGCGCTCTTGATCGAAGTCGATCGCATGTTCGCCGGGATGGACGTGATTCGGGAGCGGGCAACGAGTCTGCGGGAAGGGCGGAGCGGAATCCTGACGATTGCGAGTCTGCCCGCGCTGGGATACGGGCCGTTGCCCGCCTTGATCACGCAATTGCGATGCGACATGCCGGATCTGCTTATCCGCTACGAAATTTATTCGTCCCAGGAAGTACGCGAGCGTGTTTCGAGCGGGCAATGCGACGTAGGATTTGCCGCCGAACTGATCGACACGCATGGGTTAGTCGCCCGATCAATTGCAAGGCGGCGAGCGGTCCTTGCGGTGCCGACGGATCATGTCCTTGGACAACAATCCAGGGTGTCGCTGTTCGATCTGGTGGACTACCCGTTCATTGCGCTTTCGTCGAGGGATACGTCACGCCGCCAACTCGATGCATTGCTGGCGAATCGGGGCGAGAAACTCAATGTCGTCATCGAGGTCGCCTACGCGCTGACCGTTGCTTCCATGGTGTGTCACGGTGCAGGCATAGGGCTTGTTGATCCGCTTTCCGTCGAGATGTTCGACTGGCACGGCGTGAGATTCATCGAGGTCGACGAACCCATATGGTTCAACACCCTTGCGATTCACAACATGTCGACACCGCTTTCGGCGCCTGCCAGCAAGCTTCTGGCCTTGGCCGATGCGGCCTGGAATGGCGACGGACATGAGCACTGATCAAGCTTCCGCTGACGAAACCACTGCCGCGAGCCGTTGCGCGGCGGCCTCCATCTGCGCGCGGCCGAACCCGCCGAAGCCGAGCACGAGCCCCGGTCGTGCCGTGCCGGGCGCGAACATCGGCGACACCGCACGCACCGCGACGCCGGCCTGCGCGGCACGCGCGACCACGTCGAGATCGTCGATGCCGTCGGCAAGCCACAGCACGACGTGCATTCCCTGGTCGCCCGGCTGCACCCATGCGCGTTCGCGCGGCAGCCGCGCGCCGAGCGTGTCAATCAGCAGCGCGCGCTGTTCCGCGTACACACCGCGCACGCGGCGGATGTGGCGGTCGAGATGGCCTTCCGCGATGAACGCGGCGAGCACGTGCTGGTCCGCGGTCGGTGCGTGGCGATCCATCAGCACGCGTGCGCCGCAGAACGCGGGCACGAGATCGTCGGGTGCGATCACGTAGCCGAGCCGCAGCGACGGAAACAGGATCTTGCTGAACGTGCCGAGGTAGATCACGCGGTCGGGGTCGAGCCCCTGCAGCGACGGGAACGGGTAGCCCTCGTAGCGCAGCTCGCTGTCGTAGTCGTCTTCGACGACCCATGCGCCGTGCGCGCGCGCCCACGCGAGCAGCGCGTTGCGCCGCGCCATGCTCAGCGGCATGCCGAGCGGGTACTGGTGCGAAGGCGTGACGAACGCGGCGCGCGCATCCGGGGCGAGCCGCATGCCGGCGTCGACGTCGAGGCCGTCGGCATCGACCGGCACGCGCACCATCGCATCGCGCCGCCCGGTGCTTTCGAGCAGCGCGGTGATGCCGCGATAGGCGGGATTCTCGACCCATGCGCGGTCGTTGTCGCCGAGCAGCACCTGGCTCGCGAGATGCAGCCCCTGTTGCGTGCCGCTCGTGATCACGACCTGGCCGGCATCGCAGCGCACCGAGCGCGACCGGCGCACATAGTCGGCGATCGCTTCGCGCAGCGGCAACGCGCCCTGCGGATCGGCATAGCCGGACGGCGCGCCGGCGCCGCGGGCGCGCAGGCGGTTGCCGAGCCGGCGCCAGATGTCGTCGGGCGCGGTAAGGCCGACCGGCACCGAGATCGCGAACGGCATGGCCGGCAACGGGATGAATTCGCGGGCGATCCGCGCGAAGGTGGCGGCGGGTTCGGGCAACCCGGCGTGCGACGGGGGCTGGCGTCGCGTCGGCGGCTCGGGCGCGTCACCGGGCGGTGGTTCGGCGAGCGCGTTCGCGACCCGCGTGCCGGCGCCGCCGCGCGATTCGAGAAAACCTTCGGCAATGAGCTGCGCATACGCATCGACGACGGTGCCGCGCGCGACCTGCAGCGCTGCCGCCAGCAGCCGCGTGGACGGCAGCGTATCGCCCGGCCGAACGTCGCCGCGGCGCACGGCGTCGCGCAGCGCCTGCGCGAGCTGGCGGCTCAAGTCGCCGGCCGCGCGGTCGAGCGCGCCGAGCGACGGGATTTCGACGATCCGGGCCGTTCTTGCCATGATTCTGGTCTGCTGAAATTGTTCCAAACCGGCTCTACAGCATAAACCAGTTTGGGATCACAATCGGCGCATGACGGGCCCGCGCCCGCGCCATTTCCAACCCCGTACGACCGTGGAGCCGACATGTACGTCCCCGCCGATTTCAACGAGCCCAATCCCGACGCGCTGCGCGAGCTGATCGTGCAGCATCCGTTCGGCAGCCTGATCACGCACGGGAAAAGCGGGCTCGACGCGAACCACATTCCGTTCGAACTGCTGCCCGCTGACGGCGGGCTCGGCGAACTGCATGCGCACGTCGCCCGCGCGAATCCGGTCTGGCAGGACGTCGCGGACGGCGACGAGGTGCTCGTGATCTTCCGCGCCGGCGACGCGTACATCTCGCCGAACTGGTACCCGAGCAAGCACGTCGCGCACCGGCAGGTGCCGACGTGGAACTACGTGGTCGTGCATGCGCACGGCCGCATCACGGTGCGTGACGACGAGAAGTTCGTGCGCGGCGTGGTCGCGCGGCTCACGCGCACGCACGAGGCGTCGCAGCCGCTGCCGTGGAAGATGGGCGACGCGCCGAAGGACTACATCGACACGATGCTGCAGTCGATCGTCGGGCTGCAGATCGAGATCACGCGGCTCGTCGGCAAGCGCAAGCTCGGGCAGAACAAGGCCGAGGCCGATATCCGGGGCGCCGGCGAAGCGCTGGTCGCGGACGGCAACCTCGCGATCGGCGAGGCGATGCTCGCGGCGGCCGACGCGAAACGCGAGTGAGCGAGGGCACGCCGTGCGTGCCGGCGCGCACAGCGCCCGTACGCTGCAGGGGTCACTGCGTGCGCGTCGCGTCCTTCGCCGGTGTGCCCGCCTGCGCCTGCGCGAGCGCGCCGCGAATCGCGGCCTCGGTCTGGTCGTAGCCGCCTTCGCCATAGCGCGTATAGACGACCTTGCCGTTCGCATCGATCAGGTACAGCGCGGGCCAGTACTGGTTCCCGTACGCGCGCCACGTGTCGTAGCGATTGTCCTGCGCGACCGGGTACCGGATGCCGAAGCGCTTGATCGCGTCGGCGACGTTGCCCGCGTCGCGCTCGAACGGATATTCGGGCGTATGAACGCCGACCACGACGAGCCCCTGGTCGCGATACTTCCGGTCCCACTCCTTCACGAACGGAATCGTATGAATGCAGTTGATGCACGAGTACGTCCAGAAATCGACGAGCACGACCTTGCCGTGCAGCTGGCCGAGCGTCAGCGGCGCGCTGTTGTGCCAGCGGTCGATGCCGGTGAAATCGGGCGCGGGCATGCCGGCCTGCGAGGCCTGCATGCCCGCGTCGTCGCGGGTGCCGGCGAAGGCGGCGAGCCCGGCCGTGGCGGCGAGGGCGATGACGATGGCGGCGGTCTTGAGTCGGGGCAGCATGGCGTTCTCCTGATCGGGGGGCCGCTGCTCGGGGGCGCGGCCGGACGGGTTTCGACAGGCCCCATTAGGCTGCGTCGACGTATCTGCGATGTGTCCGGCCAGCCGCCCGTGTGCAATGTTGTGTGTCGTCGCGGCGGCGCGATACATTGGGATACAAACGCGTGCCTGCCTTGCGGTATAACAGCGGACATCGCCTGCCCGAACCACGACACCGACCACGACTCATGGACAAGATCGACCACGTGCTGATCGTCGACGACGATCGCGCGATTCGCGAACTGATCGCGGACTACCTGGAAAAGAACGGCATGCGCGTGTCGCTGGCCGCGAACGGTCGCGAGATGCGCAACGCGCTGGACGACGGCGCGCCCGACCTGATCGTGCTCGACCTGATGATGCCGGGCGAGGACGGCCTCACGCTGTGCCGCGACCTGCGCGCCGGCAAGTTTCGTACGGTGCCCGTGCTGATGCTGACCGCGCGCGGCGAGGAAACCGACCGCATCATCGGCCTCGAGATGGGCGCCGACGACTACCTGGCCAAGCCGTTCGCGGTGCGCGAGCTGCTCGCGCGGATCCGCTCGGTGCTGCGCCGCGCGCGCATGCTGCCGCCCGGCATGCAGGTGACGGAAACGGCCGGGATGCTCGCGTTCGGCGAATGGCGGCTCGACACGACGGGGCGCCACCTGCTCGATACCGAAGGCACGCTGGTCGCGCTGAGCGGCGCCGAATACCGGCTGCTGCGCGTGTTCCTCGACAATCCCCAGCGCGTGCTGACGCGCGACCAGTTGCTCAACCTCACGCAGGGGCGCCAGTCCGACCCGTTCGACCGCTCGATCGACCTGCTCGTGAGCCGGCTGCGCCAGCGCCTGCGCGACGGCGCGCGCGAACCGCGCTACATCAAGACGCTGCGCAACGAGGGCTACGTGTTCTCGTCGGCCGTGACCGCCGTCGACGGTACGCCATGAGCGCGCGCATGCCGTGGCACTGGCCGCGTTCGCTGTTCGCGCGGCTCGCGCTGATCCTGTGCGTGGGCCTCGCGCTCGCGCAGACGCTGTCGTTCTGGCTCACCGTGACCGAGCGCGACCAGGCGACCACCAACCTGATGATGGGCTACATCGAGCGCGAGGTCGCGAGTTCGGTCGCGCTGCTCGATCATCTGCCGCCGGCCGAGCGCGCCGCGTGGCTGCCGCGTCTCGCGCGGCGCAGCTATACGTTCATCCTCGGGCCCGGCGAGACCGGCACGCCGCCGGAAGCGCGGCTGTCGGCACGCGTCGAGCGCTCGATCTCGGACGGCATCGGCGGCGACTACCCGCTGACCGCGAACGCGATCCCCGGCGACCGCGAGCATCTGCAGGTGCATTTGCGCCTGACCGACGGATCGCCGCTGACGATCGACATCCATCCGATGTCGACAGTGCCGCTGTCGGGCTGGCTGCCGGTCGTGCTCGTGCTGCAGCTCGCGGTGCTGGCCGCATGCTGCTGGCTCGCGGTGCGGCTCGCGACGCGGCCGCTCAAGCAGCTCGCGCAGGCCGCCGATGCGCTCGGCCCCGACCTGAAGGGCGAGCGGCTGAACGAAGGCGGGCCGTCGGAAGTCGCGCGGGCCGCGCGGGCGTTCAACGCGATGCAGGACCGTATCGCGCAGTACATGGCCGAACGCATGCAGATCCTCGCATCGATCTCGCACGACCTGCAGACGCCGATCACGCGGATGCGGCTGCGCGTCGACGTGATGGACGACGACACGCAGGGCGCGAAGCTGCGCCAGGACCTGCTCGAGATGGAGCATCTGGTGAAGGAGGGCGTCGCGTACGCGCGGACGCTGCACGGCACCGAGGAAGCCGCGCGCCGCATCGATCTCGACGCGCTGCTCGACAGCATCGTGTGCGACTACATGGACGCGGGGCAGGACGTCGCGCTGCACAGCCGTGCGCCGCTCGCGCTCGTCACGCGGCCGAAGGCGCTGCGCCGCATCGTCGGCAACCTCGTCGACAACGCGCTGAAGTTCGCGGGTGCGGCCGAGATCGACGTGCGGGCCGCGCCGGACGGCGGCGCGGTGATTGCCGTGCTCGACCGCGGGCCCGGCATTCCGGCCGATCAGCTCGACGCCGTGTTCGAGCCGTTCCGGCGCGTGGAGACGTCGCGCAACCGCGATACGGGCGGCACGGGGCTGGGCCTGGCGATCGCGAAGCAGCTCGCGCTCGCGATGGGCGGCACGCTGACGCTGAACAACCGGCCCGACGGCGGCGGGCTGGAGGCGACGCTCACGCTGAGGAGCGCGGAGTGACGCGACGCGCGGGGGGGGCGGTTGCACGGCTTCAGGTTCATGCCGACGTGCAAGCCCAACCTGAAGCGCGCGATGTCACACGCGCTGCAGATGCGCGTCGACGAGCGGCGCGAGCGCTTGCGCATGCACGGCCGCGAGATCGTGCCGGCCGCCCGGCACGACATGCAACTGCGCATCGGGCAGCCGTTCGAGCAGGCGCCGGCCGGCCGCGACGGGGCTGATCGGATCGTCGTCGCCCCACAGCAGCAGCGTCGGCTGCGCGATGCGGCCGATCTCGTGCGAGAAGTCCGCGCGGAACGTCAGGAACCAGTCGGGCAACTGCGGGTTCGCTTCGGCGAAACCGGCCCGCCAGTCCTGCGCACCGAGCGTTGCCATGTCGAGGCCGCCGGACGTGACCGTCAGCACGAGGTGCGTGACGAGCCCGGGTTTGTCGAGCGCCGCGCGCATCGCGATCACGCCGCCCATCGATTGGGCGATCACGGCGGTCGGCCGGTCGATTTTATCGAGGACCTCACGCACGAGGCTGTCGAAATCGTCGACAGCCGGATCGCGCGGCGTGTCGCCGAAACCCGGATAGGCGACGATCCGCCGCTCGGCCGGATGCGTCAGCAGGTTGGCCAGCGGCTGCCAGAAGGCGGTGCTGCCCGATGCGCCGGGCAGGAAGAGCAGTTGCGACGGAACGGGCATGGCGAGTCGGTTCTCCTTCGAAAGAAGCGAAGCGGGGCGGTCGGGCGGCGCGAGTATCAGCACCGGCCGGTGCGTAGCGCGACGGTCCAGTCGTCGCGCCCGCGCGAAGCCGCGGTGACGGCGGCCGTGTGCCAGTCGTATTCGACCGCATGGAATTCGACGTTCCAGCCGCCCGCCGTGCGCGACACCATCGCGTAGCGCGCATGCGGCGAGCCCGTCTCGATCCGGTGCGGATGCGGGAGGTCGTCCGCGTACGCCTGCAGCCCGACGCTGCCGGGATTGACGATCAAGCGGCCGTCGTCGAGCTTCGCGGTGCGCGGCACGTGCGTGTGGCCGCACAGGATCAGCGATGCCGCCTCGTCGCCCGCGCGCTGCGCGACTTCGGCGGGCGTTGCCGCGCGGCAGCCGTCGGGCGTGACCGTTTCGAGGAAGTAGACGAGATCGCTGTCCGGCGTGCCGTGCACCATCAATACGTCGTCGTCGAGCATCATGCGTTCGGGCAGCGCGGCGATCCACGCGCGGTGGTCGTCGCGCAGCGTGTCGTGCGCCCAGCGATCGGACAGCCGCATCGCTTCACGATCGCAGGTGAGCAACTGGCGTTCGTGATTGCCCTTGACCGTCGGCAAGTCGAGCGCGATCAGGCGGTCGGCCGTTTCGGCCGGATGGAGCGCGCCCGAGACGATGTCGCCGAGATTGACGATCACGTCGGCGCCGCGGCGACGGACGTCGTCGAGCACCGCGTCGAGCGCGGCGAGGTTGCCGTGGATGTCGGAAAGCGCGGCGATTTTCATGGCGGAGCGTCGATGAGGGGAACGGCGATTGTCGCCAATTCGGCACGGGTCGTCCAATCGCTTCACGGCATCGGCGCGCGATGCCGCGTACGGCGCGTCAGTCGGTCGCGAGCCGCGCGTACATCGCGAAATCGCCCGGCGTGCCGCGCACCATCCTGTAGGCGCGCAACAGGCCCTCGTAGCGGTAGCCGCACTTCTGCAGCACACGCGCGGAGCCCGCGTTGCTGGTCAGCACGACGGCCTGCATGCGCATGAAGCCGCCGTTCGCGAACGCCCACGCGGTGACGGCTTCGCACATCGCGCTCGCGATGCCGCGCCCCCAGTGCGACGGCGCGAGGTCGTACGCAATTTCCGCCGAGCGGTTCACGGTGGATACCGTGTGCAGCCCGATCGTGCCAGCGAGCGCGCCCGATGCGGTATCGACGATCGCGAGGCGCCGGATCGAATCCGGGTCGGCCGATTCGATGTTGTCGAACAGCGGCAGCAGATCGTCGGGCGTGCGCAGGTTCCAGCTCGTGTGACGGAAGACGTCGGGGTTCGTCAGGTACGCGTACCACGCGTCGAGGTCGGCGCGTTCGAGTTGCCGGAGCGACAGGCCGGGGAAGCCGGAGCGGGGCGGTGCGGCAATTTTCATCGGAACCTGCTCCTACGCTGCATGACGCCGGTACAGCGCCAGCGAACCGGCGAGCGCGAGCAGCATCGCGCCGCACGTGCGCTCGAGCCACAGCGCACCCGAGCGCTTCAGCAGCCGCACCGCGCGTGCGCCGAGCAGCGCGTAGCCGAACATCACCGCGCCGTCGAGCAGCGCGAACGTGACGGCGAGCGCGACGTACTGCGGCGCGAGCGGCGCGGACGGATCGAGGAACTGCGGCAGGAACGCGGAGAAGAACAGATAGCCCTTCGGGTTCGTTACCGCCGTGAGGAAACTCTTCGCGAAGATCGACGCATTGCGTTCGGTTGCCGTGCCGTTTTGCGCGGCGGCGACATCGAGCGAACCCTTCGACATCAGCAGCCGGATGCCGACATACGCGAGGTAAGCGGCGCCGAGCCACTTCACCACCGAGAACCAGAACGCGGACGCCATCAGCAGCGCGCCGAGGCCGAGCGCGACCGCGACGATCAGCACGAAGTCGGACAGCATCGCGCCCGCGAAACCGTAGGCCGCGCGGCGCACGCCGTAGCGCGAGCCGTTGGTCAGCGCGAGCAGCACGGTCGGGCCGGGTGTCGCGATGCCGACGAACGCGACGGCGGCAAAGATCAGCAAGGTCGTTTCATGCATGACGGCGCTCCCGGCGGAAGGTGTGCGCTCGATTATCGGGTGCGCCGGCCCGCGCTGTACAGGCGCGGCAGCCATCAACTTCCGCCGTGCGCCGACTATCTCGATTTTGGCAAAAAACTGTTGTCGTTATTCCACTGTGGAATAGAACCGGTTCCATTTACCATGGCGGCCGCAGCGGGCATGCCCGCCGCGTCGTCGCGCGCGGACGCCGCCGGCCTCGCACCGCCGGCGAATGTCGGCGCCCGCGCGCGCTACTCGCAACAGCAAGCCAGAACAACGGGTTCACCGCCCGGAGACATAAAACCATGAACAAGCAACTGATCGCAGCGCCGCTGCTGCTCTCGCTCGCCGGTATCGCCGCTGCGCAAAGCTCCGTCACGCTGTACGGCATCGTCGACGCGGGCGTGACCTATCGCAGCAACGAACGGGTCGGCTCGGCGGGCGCGTACACCGGCCATTCGAACGTCGGGCTCACGACCGGCAACCTGTCCGGCAGCCGCTGGGGCATCAAGGGTTCCGAGGATCTCGGCGGCGGGATGCGCGCGCTGTTCGTGCTCGAGAACGGCTTCGACATCACGAACGGCACGTCGGGCCAGGGCGGCCGCCAGTTCGGCCGCCAGGCGTTCGTCGGCGTCGGCAGCGACCGCTACGGCACGGTCACGCTCGGCCGCCAGTACACGTCGCTCGACGACTTCGTGAGCCCGGTCGGGCCGTCGTCGTTCATCGGCGGCTTCGGCGCGCACCCCGGCGACATCGACGATCTCGACCAGACCGCGCGCGTCGACAGCTCGATCAAGTACACGAGCGCGAACTACTCGGGCTTCACGTTCGGCGCGCTGTACGGCTTCGGCAGCCAGCCGGGCAGCATGAAGCAGCGCAACACGTGGAGCGTCGGCGCGGCGTACGCGGCGGGCCCGCTGCGCGTCGGCGTCGGCTACGAGCGCTCGGACAACAGCAAGACGGGCGCGACCGACCCGACGGCCGGCAAGTGGCGGAGCACCGACGACGGTCTCTTCAACTCGTCGATCAACGAAGGCTATGCGAGCGCGCAATCGCAGCAGGTGATCGCGACGGGCGCGACGTACGACTTCGGCCCGGCCGTCGTCGGCGTGAACTACAGCAACGTGCAGTACCGCAGCGGCGGCCAGTCGCTGTTCAGCGGTCATGCGACGTTCAACGTCGCGGGCGTGTTCACGCGCTGGAACGTGCAGCCGCAGACCCAGCTGTTCGCGGGCTACAGCTACACGCGCGGCAGCGATGTCGATGGCGTCGACGACCGCGCGCAGTATCACAACGTCACGCTCGGCGCGGTGTACGACCTGTCGAAGCGCACCAGCGTGTACCTGCTCGGCGCGTACCAGCATGCATCGGGCATGACGCTCGACGCGCTCGGCCGGCCGGTGGCCGCGACTGCGTCGGTGTCCGACAAGGCGAACGGCCACTCGTCCGACTCGCGCTCGCAGGCGATCGTCAGCCTCGGGCTGCGCCAGAAGTTCTGACGCAGCGGTCGTTGTAGCCGCAACGGGGCGCGCGTCCGATGCGGGCCTCGATGCATGCTCCTATACTGCCGTCTCCCTTTCACAGGAGACGACATGACCCGAACGCTTTCCGCGCGCTGCCTGTGTGGCGCCGTGACCGTCACGCTGCATGGCGAACCGGCGGCGCGCGCGAACTGCCATTGCGCGACGTGCCGCGATTTCTACGGCACGCCGATGCTGTCCGCAACCGCATGGCCGCCGGAGCAGGTGAGCATCGACGGCAGCCACGCGACGTTCCCGCATCCGGAGAAGTCGATGTCGCGCACGTGGTGCGCGTCGTGCGGCGAGATCGTGTTCGGGACGAACCGGCTCGACATGCGTGTCGTGCCGAACAGCCTGGCCGCGCGCGCGCACGGCGGGCAACTGCCCGGCGACCTGCAGCCGACGATGCACCTGTTCTACCGGCAGCGCGTGATCGACGTCGTCGACGCGCTGCCGAAATACGTCGACGGCTGGGATGGCCCGACGCTCGACCCGGCGACCTGAACGATCGCTGCCGCCTGCCTCTTTCCCCTGCCGTTTATCCGCTGCGCCGAATCGCGAAAAAGCGATTGCGCCGGATATTAATTTTTCCCTTTCATTTCAATTTCGATTTGTAATCATTGAAGCGATTTCCGGGGAATGAAAATGCAATGCGGGCATGTCAGAAAAAATGACGTATCCGCATTGGATGGCCCGGAAGAAAATGCCGGGAAAGGCGCCGAAATCGCGCGGCCGGCATGCCGTTGCGGCGTGGTTTCGCGGCTTTGACCTTCGTTGACGAAAAAGCACCGGACGGCAAATGGCGCGGAGTGAATAATTCGGGATGCCGGCGAATACGGTTTTACCGGAATCACCAATATTTCATGCGCCGCGATTTACAGTGTCGACCATTGATCGTCTGGGAGCATTATTCATGTCAATGAAACAAATTCGCGCGACGTTGCTGGGAATGTGCATGGCGATGCTGGCGCCGGCGAGTCACGCACAGGTGCAGTACTCGACGGACTGGCTCGCGAACACGTACGGCACGCTGGTCTCGCACGTCGGCAACGGCGCGCGCTCGATGTGGGTCGCGCCCGAGGGCGTGATCTACACGGCGTCGCGCTGGGACGAGAACGCGGGCGGCGTCGCGATCTACCAGAACGGCCAGCCGCTCGGCACGATCGGCATCCACGACGAATTCCAGGGCGGGGCGATCACCGGCAATTCGACGTCGCTGTTCGTCGCGCTCGGCTACAACCGCACGTTCGGCAGCGGCTCGGTGGGCCGCTACAACCGAAGCTCGAACCAGCGCGACCTGCGCATCCCGGTCAGCACGTGGACGGGCATCCAGTACGCGGACGTGATCACGGGCCTCGCGACGGGCGGCAACCTGCTGTACGTGAGCGACTTCTACGGCAACCGCGTGCGCGTCTATACGACCGACGGCGTATGGCAGCGCGACATCGGCGTATCGGGACCGGGCGCGCTGGCGCTCGATGCGGCCGGCAACCTGTGGGTCGCGCGCAAGAGCGCGGGCGTCGTCGCGCAGTTCAGCGCGACCGGCGCCGCGATGAGCACGATCCAGATGGCGGCCGGCGCACGGCCGGCATCGCTGTACTTCGATGCGTCGCTGGGCCGGCTGATGGTGGGCGACGAAGGGCCCGACATGAACATCAAGGTCTACAGCGGGCTGCTCGGCCTGCCGGTCCAGGTCGGCACGTTCGGTGTGCAGGGCGGCTATCTCGACACGACGACGGGCATCAAGGGGCAGGTCGGCGACAAGCGCTTCACGCGCGTCGCCGCGCTCGGCAAGGATTCGGCCGGCAACCTGTACGTGCTGAACAACGCGTGGGGCGGCGGCTGGGATCTCGGCCGCAACGGCAGCACCGACCTCCATTCGTACAGCCCGACGGGCGCGCTGCAGTGGAAGCTGCAGGCGCTGAACTTCGAGGGGATCGCCGCGCCCGATCCGGTCACGGACGGTACGTTGTTCTACAGCGGCAACAACGTGTATACGGGCTCGGCGGGCGGCACGTTCGTCGCGAACACGGTCGACCCGTTCACCTATCCGAAGGACCCGCGCCTCGACATGAACGACTACCAGCGCGGCCAGCATTTCGGCCAGCTCGTGAACGTCGGCGGCAACCGGATCCTCGTCGCGTCGGGCCAGAACCCCGGCAACTTCAACTTCTATTACTTCAACGCCGCGAGCGGCTACATCGCGATCCCGGCCGGGTCTCTGCCGGGCAAGCCGTTCAACACGACGCTGCAGGTCACGGCCGGTTTCGACATCGACGGCAACGGCGACGTGTGGGCCGGGCTGAACGGATCGAACGTGATCACGCGCTACCCGATGACGGGCTTCGACGCGACCGGCAAGCCGTCGTGGGGCAAGCCGACGACGACGCCCGTGCCGACCGGCGTCGCGCCCGTCACGCGCATCATCTACCAGGCCGACAGCGACACGATGATCCTCGCGCAGGGGCTTGCGGGCAATTGGGACTGGACGGCGATGAACGGGCACATCGAGGTCTATCACGGCTGGAAGAACGGCAACACGAGCGCGCCGAACCCGGTGATCAACCTGACGAGCGCGAACCCGAAATCGATCGCGGCGGCCGGTCACTACCTGTTCGTCGGCTACGTGCACACGGTGCCGAACATCGACGTGTTCGACCTGAACACCGGTGCGCTCGTCACGACGCTGACGAACTCGAACACGTCGGCGATGGACGTCGGCAACGACGTCGACTCGATGTACGGCGTGCGGGCCTACCTGCGCTCGACCGGCGAGTACGTGATCACGAAGGACAACTACAACGGATCGAGCATCGTCGTGTACCGCTGGCGTCCGTGACCGGCCCGGCCGATCGTCAGGGCGCGCCGAGCACGCGGCCGTTCACGCTGCGCCCGTACATCGAGTCGGGCGAATCGTGGAACTTCGCGCGTGTGTCCTGCACGGAGTCCGTGAAGCGCGGGTCCTGCGGGCGTTCGTGGCTGTCCATGAACGTCGCGACGTCCCACGCTTCCTGATCGGTCAGCGTGCCGCCGAGCCCGAGCGGCATGTTGGCCTTGATGAAGCCGGCCGCGTTGCGGATGTCGCCCATCCCCGCGCCCCAGTTGAACGAGCGCGTGCCCCACAGTGCCGGGAACACCGGCTTGCCGCCGCTCGACTGGCCCTGGCCGTCCGCGCCGTGACACAGCGCGCAGTGCTGCGTGTAGACGGCCGCGCCGCGTGCGTAGTCGGCCTTCTGCGCGGGCGGCGGCAATTTCGGGAATCCCTGGCCCGGCAGCTTCGTGCCCACCGGCGCGCCCTTCGCAAGCCAGTACGAATACGTCTCGAGCGCGACGAGGATCGGGTCGCCGGCCGGCGGCGCCTTGCCGTTCATGCTGTACCGGAAGCAGCCCTGCAGGCGTTCGGAGAACGTGTTCACGTGGCCGTTCTTGGCGCGGTACGCCGGATACAGCAGGTACGCGGCCCACATCGGGCTCGAATCGGGCCGGCGGCCGGCGTCGAGGTGGCAGCTCGCGCAGGTCAGCTTGTTGCCGACGTACTTGCCCGCGAACTCGGGCGTGTGCAGGAAGATCTGCTCGCCGAGCCTGACGGTCTTGCCGAAGTCGTCGGCCGGGATCGCCGATTCGGGCGGCGGCGTGAACGGCCTGGCTGCCGGCACGGCGACGGCGGCCGGCGTTGCGGTGGCGGAAGCGGCCGTCGGTGCGTCCTGCGGTGTCGCCGCGCACGCGAGCGCGGGCAGCCAGGCTGCGCCGAGCAGCGTCGCGCGGGCGTGGCGGATCAGCGTCGTGCGGTCGATCATCGCTTGTCTCCTTGGGCGGCGCCGCCGCGCGCATAGTAGGCGGCCACTGCGTCGATGTCGGCGTCGGACAGCTTGCCGGCGATCACCGGCATCAATCCCATCGGCCCGGGCGGCCGCGTGCCGTGTTTCCAGCCGTTCAACTGGCCGGCGACATACGCGGCCGGCTGGCCCGCGAGCGGCGGAAACGCGGTGCCCACGCCGAGGCCGCCGGCGCCGTGGCATTGCGCGCACGCGGGCAGGCCCTGCGACCAGCGCCCGCGCGTCGCGAGCCACGCGCCGGTACTCGCCGGATCGATCGATGCATCGTCGGGCGTGAAGACGCCGGCCGGCGCGGGCAGGCTCGCGAAATACGCGGAGACTGCATCGCGCTCGTGCGGCGACAGCAGTTTCGAGAGCGGCTGCATGACCGGGTTCTGGCGGCTGCCGTCCGCGAACGCGGCGAGCTGCGCGGACAGGTACGCGGCATTCGTGCCGGCGAGGCGCGGGAAACCGGCCGCCGCGTTGCCTTCGCCCTGGCCGCCGTGGCAGCCGATGCAGGCGGCGACGCCCGTCGACGTGCCCTGTGTCGCGATCGTCTTGCCGGACGCGGCGTCCTCCGCGTGTGCATTCCCGGCCAGCAGCGCGGCCGCGGCGAGCAGCAGCGGCGCGAACCGGCGTCGCGATGGTTCGCGCCGTGTTTCGACCGTATCGTTCACGTGTCCCCCTCCTTGTTGTATGTAGCGTGCGCGCCGGGCGGCGGCGAGGCCGTCAGCCTGCGGCGGGCCCGTCCTGCCCCGGTGCGAGGCGCGGTGTCGGCTGGTTCGCATCATATCGGCCGAAGCCGTAGCGCGCGAAGATCCGGAACGCTTCCGGCGACCGGATGAACGCGAGCCATGCGCGCGCGGCTTCCGAGTGCGGCGCGTCCTTCGCCATCGCACCTGCGTAGATCGCCGTCGTATTCTGCTCGGCCGGAATGTCGACGTGCATCAACGGATGCCCGGCCTGTTCCTGGAACGCGGCTTCGGATTGCCACAGCACGCCCGCGTCCGCGCGCCCCTGCATCAGGAACAGCGCGGTTTCCCGATGATGGATGTGCGTGAGTTCGGTCGTGCCGGCGTGCACCTTGACGTCGTAGACGGTGCGGGCGAGCGCGTCGCCGCCGGCCTTCACGAGCGACGCGCGGATCTGCCGCGCGACGCCTTCGAATGCGGGGTTCGGCATCGCGAGCTTCACGTCGGCCCGCGCGAGATCGTTCAGCGACGCGATGCGCTTCGGATTGCCGGCGCGCACCATGATCGTCAGCTGGTTCGTCACGTACGGCACGGCCGGGCCCGCGAGCGTGCCGTCCGCGATCAGGCCGTTGATCTTGCCGAGCCCCGCGAAATACGCGTCGGGCTTGACCGTCCACGTCATGTTGCCGACGGTGATCGTGCCGCCTGCCTGAATCTGCTTCACGAGCAGGCCGGGCGGGATCGTTTCCCAGTAGATGCGGCCGCGGTACTCGGGATGGTCTTCCTCGAACTTCGCGACGAGCGGCGCCATCGCGAAGAAGTAGTTGCCGCCGACGTACAGGACGAGCTTCGGCGCGGTGAGGTCGCCATGGAAATCGGCGAGCACGTCGACTTGCGGCACCGTGAATTCGAGGCCGCGATGGATCGCATCGTTGTTGCGGCCGTCCTGCCAGGGCGGAAAGAAGGTTGCGTCGGTGGTGGAAGGCGCGGCGAGCGCGAGCGCCGACATTCCGCACAGCCCGGCGGCCAGCGCGGCCAGTGCGGCCCGCAGCGTATACGTGCGGCGGCGCGAAGGCGATTGCAATGGCGGTTTCGTGCGGATCGTTGTCATCACGGGTCTCATTTCGCGTACGTGAAACCGGCCTGCTGCAGCTCGGGTAGCGTGCCGACTGCACCCGGCGTGACGATTGCCGACGGGATCACGTGGTTGGTCAGGTCGGCCGCCAGTGCGTCGAGCGGCAGCTTGTCGGGGTTTGCGTTCGCGCCGTCGAGCCGTTCCGCGAGTTCCCAGATCGCGTTGTGGCACGACAGGAACACGACGCCACGCTGCTGCAACGCGGCGAGGCTGTTGTCGTGCGACGAGAATGCGCCGTCGGGTGCTTCGTGGTCCTGCGCGCCTTTCGATTGCGCGGGCCTTGCGTCGACCAGCGTGTTGGTCGGGAATGCGGCGCCGGCCAGTTTCGCGAGACCGTATTTGTCCCACGCAACCTCGTCGAACAGCGCGAGATGTGCGCTGCCGTGCGTGGCCGAAACGACGAGAAAATCCGGGTGACCGTACGACCAGATCTGCGCGTTCAGCGAATTGCGCATCAGGTTCAGCCACGGGCCGCCAAGGTCGGTGTTGTCCCACACCTGCTTCGGACCGCCGCGATAGCCGATCACTTCGGCAAGCGCCGCGTGATCCCACTGGTCGGGGCGTTCGAGAATCATCGGCACCGTCTTGAAGTCGCGCCGTCGCGGGGTGGCCGCGAGGCGGCGCGTGAGGTCGGCGAGGTGCGCGGCGCCGCCGGGCAGCAGCGCACCGGTTTCGGGGGCAGCAGCGTGCGCGTGACGCGCAGCGGCGAGCAATGCGGTGCCGGCCGCGAGGCCGAGTGTCTTGAGCGCGCCTCGGCGCGCCTGCCGGTCGGACATGGATATCTCCCGGAATCTTTTTTGTGGAGGCGTGCCGCGTTGCCGTGCGGCGGCGCGGCGTCACTGTCGCGTAGCCAGTCTAGAGGCGCGCAATCGATACCGGAAATCGCGATATCGGATGGGAGATATTCGGGGGGGCGATGATTGGGCAGGAGGCGGGCGCCGCCGCGTTGTGCGGCGGCGTGACGGCGGTGCGGGATGCGCGGCCGACGAGTGCTGCTTGCCGGCTTCGGCCGAGCCGGTGCGTCAGAACGACACCGTCGTCGTCAGCGTGACGAGCCGCGGCTCGCCGACCGCGACGATCAGGTTGTTGTTGCTCGACGGGTAGTAGGTCTTGTCGAGCAGGTTCTTCACATTGAGCTGGAAGCGCGTCGGGAACTTGCCGATCGTCGTTTCGTACGCCGCGAACGCGTCGACGGTCACGTAGCCGGGCAGCGTGAAGCTGTTCGCGGTGTCGCCGGCGCGTGCGCCGACCACGCGCGCGCCGCCGCCGAAGCGCCAGCGGCCGGGCAGGTTCGCGATGGCCGTGTCGTACACGGCGAACAGGCTGCCCGTGTGCCGCGCGACGTTGACGAGCGGCGTGTTGCTGTCGCGATCGGTCGCGTTCGTATACGCATAGCTGCCGATCACGCTCAGGTGGCGCGTGATCTGCCCCGCCACGTCGAGCTCGATCCCGCGCGAGCGCGCGGTGCCGATCGTCGACGTGAGGTCGCCGACCGTGACCGCGACGTTGCGCTTGTCGATCTGGTACACCGCGAGCGTGCCGGTGATCGCGGGCTTCAGGCTGAACTTCAGCCCGGCCTCGAGCACGCGGCCGTATTCCGGCGCGAGCGGTGCGGCGACGTTCGATGCGACGTTCGGCTTGAACGAGCGGCTCACGTTCGCGTAGGCGGTCAGTGCCGGAGTGAGCGCATACGCGAGTCCGAACTGCGGCAGCCAGACGCTGCCGCGCGAGCGGTCGGCAAATACGAACGGCCGCCCCATTCCCGATTCCTGCTGCCAGTTTTCCCAGCGCAGCCCGCCCACTGCGGTGAGGCGATCGGTGATCTTCACCGAGTCCTGCACGATCGTCGAGTAAGCATGCACGACCGAGCGCGAATCGCTTTGCTTCGCGTTCGGCGTACCGCCCGCCGCGAGCAGCCCGTATACGGGATCGTAGAGATCGAAGCCCGTCGTCGCCTTGCCGCGGATGGTGTCGCCGCGGAAGCTGCGCTGCCGCTCGTATTCGCCACCGACGTAGATCGCGTGGTTCATCCCCGCGAGCGTCACGTTGCCGAGCAGGCCGAGCGTCGCGATCTGGTCGGAGTCGTTGCGTCCGAGGTTCGCATCGGACGAGCGCGTCAGCGCGCCGGTCCTGCTGTTGAATGCGGTGGCGCGAGTGATGAACTGGTCGTAGCGGTCGCGGCCCCAACCGTAGGTCGCGCGGACGCGCCAGGCATCGGAGACGCGGTGCTCGATGCGCGTGCGCAGCGTTTCCTGGATGCCGCCGCTTTGCGACCACGCTTCCTCGTAGCGGCGATAGCGCAGCGCATCGTCGAGCTGGCCGTTCACGAGCACGGTGCCGCGGTCGAACGGCGTCGTGTAGTCGACGTACTGGTAGCTGACGTCGATCGACGTGTTCGCGTCGTGCCACGACAGCGCGGGCGCGATCAGCGCATGGCGTTCGCGGCCGAAGCTGCGCCAGTAGCGGCTCGTGTCGTATTCGCCGGTCAGCCGGAACGCGAGCGTGCCGCCCGCGACCTGGCCGCGCTTGCCGAGCGGGCCGGTGAGATCGAACTGCGCGCTGCTGCCGCCGTGGCTCGTGCGCGACGCGGAGACCGAGCCGCCGAACGTGTCTTCCGGCTTGCGCGTGACGAGATTGATCACGCCGCCGGGATCCTGCATCCCGTACAGCAGCGAGGCCGGGCCCTTCAATACTTCGACGCGGTCGATCGTCGCGAGATAGCTGTGCAGCACCGGCGTGCGTACGCCGTCGACGAGCACCGAGCCGTCGTTGTTCGAGCCGAAGCCGCGCTTGATGAACGCGTCGCGCGTGCCGCCGAGCGTATTCGTCTGCGTGACGCCGCTGATGTTGCCGAGCACGTCGTCGAGCGAGCGTGCCTGCTGGTCCTGCAGCACGCTGCTGCTGACCACGGCGACCGATTGCGGAATCTCCTTCAGCGAACGGTTGTCGCCGCCCGCTATGCCGGTGGTGCGCGGCTGATAGCCGACTGTCGGCTCGACGGCCGACGATGCGTTGACGCTGATCGCGGGGAGTTCCTGTCCGGCGGGTGTCGCGGGAGTCGAGGCGGGCGTGGCGGGTTCGGTATCGGCCGCATGCGCGCCGCTCGCGACGCACAGGGTGATCAGGGCAGGCAGGCTCGTGCGCCACGGACACAGGGTCCGGGCGCGGCGGGGCGTTCGACGGGATGGCATGAATCGAGGCAGGAGGAGTACTAAGGATCGTGTCGCGGGCCGCAGCGTTTTGTTGCAGTCAGGTGGCGCATGATATATGTAATGAGAATCATTTGCAATTGTAATGACCTGCCCGGCTGCGCGCGGCCATTGGTTGCCGGGCCGTCGGCCGTCTGCTACCGTAGCGGCCAAAATCAGACGCAGTGAAAACCAATGAGAGAGCCGGGGGCCGCACCATGTCATCTTCCTGTCACGTCGCGTTCCGCGCGGCGCCACGCACCGCGCACGACCATGCGGGCGATGAAGTGATCGCAGCCGTATTCCGCCATTCGAACGATTAGAGCAACGGAAGCGAATTCGGCCTGCACGAGCGCCGGGCTTCAATCACTTCAACCACCACGCTAGACGGGAGACCATCATGAAAAAGATTTCCGCGCCGTTCGCGGCGGCCGCGCTTGCGGCCTGCACGCTGCTGGCAGGGATTCACCAGTCCGCTTGTGCGGCGTCGGACGCCGAACCCGCGATCGACGCGCACTACGGCGCCGTGATCGAGGCCTATACGCAGGACATGGCCGCCGCGAAGACGAAATACGACGGCAAGCGCCTCGTGTTCGTCGGCGCCGTGATCCGGATGGGCGGCGACCCGGGCGGCACGTACTTCGGCGCGCTGACGGCCGACGGCGAGCAGTTCGATACGCATTTCGACGTGGACGACCAGGCAGCGCTGAAGCCGAAATTCCCCGGCGGGGAGATCAAGCCGTTCGTCACGTCGGCGGCGTTCCGGTTCAGCTGCGTGAACGAGGGCTACATCGATGCGCCCGTGTTGCCGGGGTTGAAGCTGGCGCACTGCCGTCTCGCCAACTGATCGACTGCGATTGCGACCGCACGCTGCCGCGTCGCAGCGGCGCAACCCGGCCGCCGCGCGTCACGCGCGCGGGCCTTCGGCTTCCAGCCGCCGCACGGCTTCCGCGACTTCGTTCCTGAAGCGCACGAGCGCCGCCTGTTCCGGCGCCGGCGGCTGCACGGCGGCCCACAGCATGTCGATCAGCTGCGCGGCCGTCGTTTCCGTATCGAGCTTGCGGTGCCCGAGGATCGCATCCCACAGCACGTGCTCGATCGGCCCGAACACCATCGAGCGCAGCAGGCTCAGCGGCAGGTCCGCACGCACCTGCCCGGCTGCCTGGCCGCGTGCGAGCACGTCCATCAGCGGCGCCGTGTAGCGGCGCTGCAGCGCGGTGAGCTCGTCGCTCAGCGCATGCTGCTTCGCGCGGCCTTCGGACAGCACCAGCGCGCACAGCCCCGTGCCGTTCACGAGCATCAGCCGCAGGTGGGTGCGCACGATGAACGCGAACTGCTGCTGCACCGACGCATCCTGCGGCATCCCGTGCTCGAACGCGGCGATGATTTCGTCGTACCAGTCCGCGATCACGCGTGCACACAGCTCGCGCTTGCCGCGGAAGTAGCTGAACACGGTCGCCTCCGACACGCCCACGCGCTGCGCGATCTCGGCGGCCGTCGCATGCTCGTAACCCTTTTCAGCGAACACTTCACGACCGGCGCGCAGGATGTCCTGCACGCGCTGCTGGGACTTGCGCCCGGCGGGGGCGCGCGGCGCGTCGGCGCGGTCGGCTTTGACGGTGTCGGTCATGGTGTCGGCGGTAGCGGCTGTCATGTTCGCATGATATCTGAGTGACACTCAAAAAACTATTGACGCCGAACCCGACGAGGCGCGAAACTGTGCAAAATTTACGCTGTATTTGTCAATGAATCGGTGCATTCATTTGATTTGAGCGAAACTCAGAAATCAGTGAGTGCGACACACTTTCTGGAGACGGAGGAGACATGATCAACCTGCCCGGCGTGCAATTCATGCTCGGTGAAGACATCGAGATGCTGCGCGACGCCGTCGCGACGTTTGCGGCGAAGGAAATCACGCCGCGCGCGGCGGAGGTCGACCGCACCGACCAGTTTCCGATGGATCTGTGGAAGAAGTTCGGCGATCTCGGCGTGCTCGGCATGACGGTCGCCGAGGAATACGGCGGCGCGAACATGGGCTACACCGCGCACATGGTCGCGATGGAGGAGATCTCGCGCGCATCGGCGTCGATCGGCCTGTCGTACGGCGCGCACTCGAACCTGTGCGTGAACCAGATCCACCGCAACGGCACCGAAGCGCAAAAGCAGAAATACCTGCCGAAGCTCGTGTCGGGCGAACACATCGGCGCGCTCGCGATGAGCGAGCCGAACGCCGGGTCCGACGTCGTCAGCATGAAGCTGCGCGCCGACAAGCGCGGCGATCGCTACGTGCTGAACGGCACGAAGATGTGGATCACCAACGGCCCCGATTGCGACACGCTCGTCGTCTACGCGAAGACCGACATCGAAGCCAATTCGCGCGGCATCACCGCGTTCATCGTCGAGAAGGGGATGAAGGGCTTCTCGGTCGCGCAGAAGCTCGACAAGCTCGGCATGCGCGGCTCGCACACGGGCGAGCTGGTGTTCCAGGACGTCGAGGTGCCGGAAGAGAACATCCTCGGCCAGCTGAACGGCGGCGTGAAGGTGCTGATGAGCGGCCTCGACTACGAGCGCGCGGTGCTGTCGGGCGGCCCGACGGGCATCATGGCCGCGTGCCTCGACGCCGTGGTGCCGTATATCCACGACCGCAAGCAGTTCGGCCAGTCGATCGGCGAATTCCAGCTGATCCAGGGCAAGGTCGCCGACATGTACACCACGTTCCAGGCATGCCGTGCCTACCTGTACGCGGTCGGCCGCCATCTCGACTCGGCTGGCAGCGACCACATCCGCCAGGTGCGCAAGGACTGCGCGGGCGTGATCCTCTACACGGCCGAGAAGGCGACGTGGATGGCCGGCGAGGCGATCCAGATCCTCGGCGGCAACGGCTACATCAACGAATACCCGGTCGGCCGGCTGTGGCGCGATGCGAAGCTGTACGAGATCGGCGCCGGCACGAGCGAGATCCGCCGGATGCTGATCGGCCGCGAGCTGTTCGCGGAAACGATGTAACGCCCCACGTCACGCGAACGGAGCCCCGTCGATGCCGATCATCGAATCGAAACTGAACCCGCGTTCGGAAGACTTCCGCACGAATGCCGCGGCGCTCGAGGCGGTCGTCGCCGACCTGCGCGCGAAGATCGAACAGCTTGCCCAGGGCGGCGGCCAGGCCGCGCGCGACAAGCACCTGTCGCGCGGCAAGCTGCTGCCGCGCGACCGCATCGCACAACTGCTCGATCCGGGCGCGCCGTTCCTGGAGTTCTCGCAGCTCGCGGCGAACGGCATGTACAACGACGATGCGCCGGGCGCGGGCGTCATCACCGGGATCGGCCGCATCGCCGGCCGCGAATGCGTGATCGTGTGCAACGACGCGACGGTCAAGGGCGGCACCTACTACCCGGTCACCGTGAAGAAGCACGTGCGCGCGCAGGAAATCGCCGCGGAAAACCGGCTGCCGTGCGTGTACCTCGTCGATTCGGGCGGCGCGAACCTGCCGAACCAGGACGACGTGTTTCCCGATCGCGACCATTTCGGCCGCATCTTCTTCAACCAGGCGACGATGTCCGCGGCGGGGATCGCACAGATCGCCGTCGTGATGGGCTCGTGCACGGCCGGCGGCGCGTACGTGCCGGCGATGAGCGACGAGTCGATCATCGTGAAGGACCAGGGCACGATTTTCCTCGGCGGCCCGCCGCTCGTGAAGGCCGCGACCGGCGAGGAAGTGAGCGCCGAGGATCTCGGCGGCGGCGACGTGCACACGCGCCTGTCGGGCGTGGCCGACCATCTCGCGCAGAACGACGCGCACGCGCTGTCGATCGCCCGCAACATCGTCAGTCACCTCGCGCCGAAGATCGCGTCGCCGGTCGCGCTGCGCGAGCCGAAGCCGCCGCGCTACGACGCGAAAAGCCTGTACGGCGTGATTCCCGTCGACACGCGCAAGCCGTTCGACGTGCGCGAGGTGATCGCGCGCATCGTCGACGATTCGGAGTTCGACGAATTCAAGGCGCGCTTCGGCACGACGCTCGTCACGGGCTTCGCGCACATCTGGGGCCATCCGGTCGGGATCGTCGCGAACAACGGCATCCTGTTCTCGGAATCGGCCGTGAAGGGCGCGCATTTCATCGAGCTGTGCTGCCAGCGCAAGATCCCGCTCGTGTTCCTGCAGAACATCACGGGCTTCATGGTCGGGCGCAAGTACGAAAACGAAGGCATCGCGCGGCACGGCGCGAAGATGGTGACGGCCGTGTCGAACGCGAAGGTGCCGAAGTTCACGGTGATCATCGGCGGCTCGTTCGGCGCCGGCAATTACGGGATGTGCGGCCGCGCGTTCGGCCCGCGGTTCCTGTGGATGTGGCCGAACGCGCGCATCTCGGTGATGGGCGGCGAGCAGGCCGCGTCGGTGCTCGCGACGGTGCGTCGCGACGGCATCGAGGCGAAGGGCGGTTCGTGGTCGACCGAGGAAGAGGAAGCGTTCAAGCAGCCGATCCGCGACCAGTACGAGCGGCAGGGCCATCCGTATTACGCGAGCGCGCGGCTGTGGGACGACGGCGTGATCGATCCCGCGCAGACGCGCGACGTGCTCGGCCTCGGCCTGGCCGCATCGATGAACGCGCCGATCGACGATACGCGCTTCGGCGTGTTCCGCATGTAACGCCCGGGAGGACCGAGATGCGATACGAAACGATCAAGGTAAGCGAAGCCGGCCGCGTGGCGACCGTCACGCTCGCACGCCCCGACGTGCGCAACGCGTTCAACGAGACGACGATCGCCGAGCTGACCACCGCGTTCGAATGGCTCGATGCGCACGAAGGCGTGCGCGCGATCGTGCTCGCGGCGGAAGGCGCCGCGTTCTGCGCGGGTGCGGACCTGAACTGGATGAAGAAGATGGCCGGTTACTCGGACGACGAGAACCGTGCCGATGCGCGCAAGCTCGCGCGGATGCTCGAGGCGATCCATCGCTGCGGCAAGCCGGTGATCGCGCGCGTGCATGGCGACGCGTATGCGGGCGGCGTGGGCCTGGTGGCTGCGGCCGATATCGCGATTGCCGCCGACGGCGTGAAGTTCTGCCTGTCGGAAGCGCGGCTCGGGTTGATTCCCGCGACGATTGCGCCGTACGTCGTGCGCGCGATGGGCGAGCGCGCGGCGCGGCGCTACTTCACGACGGCCGAGGTGTTCGACAGTGCGCGTGCCGCATCGCTCGGCTTCATCCACGATGCGGTGCCGGCCGATGCGCTCGACGAAACGGTCGCGAAGCTGGCGGCGACGCTCGTCGCGAACGGTCCCGACGCGGTGAAGGCGTGCAAGCGGCTCGTCGCCGACGTGGCCGGCCGCGCGCTGGACGCGACGCTGATCGAGCAGACCGCCGACTGGATCGCGAAGACCCGCGCCGGCGCGGAAGCGCGCGAAGGGATCGCGTCCTTCCTCGAAAAGCGCACGCCGTCGTGGCGTGAATGATCGCGAATGATCGCGTGACCCCCACTCTCCGGACGACATCGAAGCCATGTTCGACAAGATTCTGATCGCCAACCGCGGCGAAATCGCGTGCCGCGTCGCCGCGACGTGCAAACGTCTCGGGATCGCGAGCGTCGCCGTCTATTCCGACGCGGACGCGAACGCGAAACACGTGGCCGCCTGCGACGAAGCCGTGCACATCGGCGGCTCGGCCGCGGCAGACAGCTACCTGCGCATCGAGCGCATCATCGAGGCCGCGCGCACGACCGGCGCCCAGGCGATCCATCCCGGCTACGGCTTTCTATCGGAGAACGAAGATTTCGCGCATGCGTGCGAAGCGGCCGGCATCGTGTTCATCGGGCCGCCTGTCGATGCAATTGCGGCGATGGGGTCGAAGGCCGCCGCGAAGGCGCTGATGCACGCGGCCGCGGTGCCGCTCGTGCCCGGCTATCACGGCGACGACCAGGACGCCGGCAACCTGCATCGCGAAGCCGATGAAATCGGCTATCCGGTGCTGCTGAAGGCGAGCGCGGGCGGCGGCGGCAAGGGGATGCGCGTGGTCGAGCGCTCCGGCGATTTCCCGGCGGCGCTCGCATCGTGCCAGCGCGAAGCCGCGAGCAGCTTCGGCAACGACCGCGTGCTGATCGAGAAGTACCTGACGCGCCCGCGCCACGTCGAAGTGCAGGTGTTCGGCGACACGCACGGCAACACCGTGTACCTGTTCGACCGCGACTGCTCGGTGCAGCGCCGTCACCAGAAGGTGCTGGAGGAAGCGCCGGCGCCGGGCCTGCACGACGACGTGCGCCAGGCGATGGGCGAAGCGGCCGTCGCCGCCGCGCGCGCGGTGGGCTACGTCGGCGCGGGCACCGTCGAATTCATCATGACGGGCGACGCGTTCTACTTCATGGAAATGAACACGCGCCTGCAGGTCGAGCACCCGGTCACCGAGATGGTCACGGGGCTCGATCTCGTCGAATGGCAACTGCGCGTCGCGTCCGGCGAACCGCTGCCGCTGAAGCAGGACGAACTGCGCGTGCAGGGCCATGCGCTCGAGGCGCGCCTCTATGCGGAAAACCCGGCGCGCGGCTTCCTGCCGTCGACGGGCATGCTGAAGCACCTGCGGCTGCCGGCCGGCGTCGAGTTCTCGATCGGCGCGCCGGTGCGCGTCGACAGCGGCGTGCGCGAAGGCGATGCGATCACGCCGTTCTACGATCCGATGATCGCGAAGCTGATCGTCCACGGTGCGGATCGCGCGGAAGCGCTGGGCCTGATGCTGCGCGCGCTGCGCGCATGCGAGGTGGTCGGCCTGCATACGAACGCCGCGTTCCTGCAGCGGATCGTCGCGTGCGAACCGTTCGCGACGGCCGATCTCGACACGGGGCTGATCGAGCGCAACCACGATGCGCTGTTCGCGCCGCAACAGCCGCCGCGCGCGACGCTTGCGCTTGCGTGTGCGGCGCTGCTCGCGCGCGAACGCGGCGCCGCTGAGGAGCCATCGCCGTGGGGCGCATTGCCGGACTGGCGGCTGAACGGCGGTTATCGCCGCACGCTCGCATGGCATGCGGCCGATCGCGACGCGGACGTGACGGTCACGTATGAGGACGATGGC
The DNA here is from genome assembly GCF_905339605.1 of Burkholderia sp. BCC1972. Lineage (NCBI taxonomy): Bacteria > Pseudomonadati > Pseudomonadota > Betaproteobacteria > Burkholderiales > Burkholderiaceae > Burkholderia > Burkholderia sp. BCC1972. The sequence continues at coordinate 76,337 of NZ_CAJPGH010000031.1, forward strand.
GCCGGTGCGCGTATCGCGACCGGCGGCGAAACCGCGCAACCGTTCGCATGGACGCGCGGCGCCACGCCGCTCGATTTCGACGTGACGCTCGGCGGCGTGCGCAGCAGCGGCCGCGTCTATGCGGACGGCGACACGTTCCACGTGTTCACGCAGGGCGCGGCCGAGACGTTCGAATGGCGCAACCTGCTCGCGCATGCGGGCGATGCGGAGCAGGGCGGCGGACGCTTGACCGCGCCGATGCCGGGCAAGGTGATCGCGGTGCTGGTCGAGCCGGGCCAGAAGGTCGAAGCCGGCACGCCGCTGATCGTGATGGAAGCGATGAAGATGGAGCACACGATCGGCGCGCCGAGCGCGGGCGTCGTCGGGGAAGTGCTGTACGGCGTCGGCGACCAGGTCGCGGATGGCGCGCAGTTGCTGATGATGGCGGAAGGCTGAGTGTTGCATACGGGTGAGGGCCGTTGCCGGCTCTCACGCACGGGCCATCGTGCCCCGTATTATCCGAGCGTCCCCAATGCCATCCGGCTGCGAATACCTGGTGTGCCTGCATCAGGACGACATCGCATTCTTGTGTTGTGATCGTCGCTCTCGTCGCGCGTAGACAAAAACAAATAATTTGCGTGTCGCATCTTCAAGATCTTTGAATAATCCCGGGATTCTCGCCGGTGAACGGCCGCTCGACATGCGCTGTCGCGCTGCCTTGCACCGATTTGCTCGTTGCAACAGTTGTTCAAAGATCGAAACCGGACCCGTTCGGACTTCTTGGCCAAAACGAACCGACTGCTTCCTCTTGTGGAGAAAGGCCGCGCGCGATCGCGACTCCTTTCCGGGGTGTCCGGAAAATCAGTCTCGATTGGAGAAGCAGATGCGCGTTCCGGCCCATGCGCGACATGGTTGCGTTAGCGTAACCGCCGGGATGTGCAGCCCGGTGTCCTGCGCAATGCAGCCGAGAGAAAGACTGAGATGGCGAACAAATATAAATACGGAATTCACATTGACCTTACCCCGCCAGAACTTTTCTGCCTGATTGTTATCGATGTGGCCTGTGATGAATTGGGTATCGATGATGCTGTCGGGATCGCAATGATTTTGTTAGGTCAAAGGTTCGTGCCGACCAGAGGGAAATTCGGCGGAGCGGTCAAGGGAACCTCGATCGCATCCACGGTATCGAGAAAGGTGTTGCCCTATGAACTCAAGTATAAAATTCTGCCGACGGTAACGTCATTCAAGAGTCTCCTGCTGCTCAAGATCAAATTTACCCGTGAGCTCGGCGCCTTTGTCGGGCGGGCCGTACCAGTGGTCGGTTGGATCATTACCGCTATCGATATATCAATCATCATGTATCGCTCCACGGTCACGTACAATGGCTTGGTCAAGCAGGAGGATCGCTTTTAATGGACGATCGTCTGATAGAGATGGTGCGGGATGAGGCCGATTCGCCACTATGGGGCGAGCTCGAGATTACCGAGGACACGGATCTCTGCATCGATCTTGAACTTTCCGACAGAGCCATGTTGAGATTGATGCGGAGATTTTCGGAAACGTTTGGTGTTGATGTTTCCGATTTCGACGTTGATTATTATTACCCTTCCCGGAAGCTGGGATTGGGTCGATTCTTGATGACGGTATTCAGGTTGCCATTTAGCGCCGACGCCGGGGACAAAATACTGGAGCGTCCGCTTACCATCAAAATGATGGTGGCGGCGATTGAAACCGGGCGGTGGACGATGTAACTGCTCGAAAACGGGCCAGGCATCGCCCGGTTCGTCGCTGGCCATCCATACAGTGCTCCGGTCCGCCGTCCGCTGAAATGGCGCCCTTTTCCCGGTGTGCGCCGCCCCGCGCGCTACACTGGCTCCTTCGAATCCCCCGTCCCGCCGACGATGACGGCTTCTGTCTTTCTATCGGCGTACCTTTCATTTCCGCACCCGCGCGGGCATCTGCATGCACGTCGGCCCCTGTCCCGCGACACCATCGTGTAACAAGTCGAACTTAGCATCTCGCCGTCGATATGACCGGTGCGCACCCGCGCCTGTGTCACGTCATCACCCCCACGGAGAATCGTTATGCGAAAGTCGGCCCTGCGGCCTTTCGCGGTCGTTGGCCTGATCGCGCTGACAGCACTCCTCGGCGCCTGCAACGACGACCTGACTGCACCCGCCGCGCCCGTCGCGCAGCAGAAGGCCGCGTGCGGCGGCGCCGTCGTCGCCACCGCGCAGATGCACTGCCCGCCGGGTTTCACTGCACCGGCATCCTCGCCCGCTTCCTGATACCGGCCGTTTCCACCAGAAATCCAATCAAGAGCAACCAGCATGGCCACCCATTCGCGACGCGACTTTCTGAAGTTCTCCGCCGGCCTCGCCGGCGCGACCGCCGCCACCGCACTGCTGCCGGAATCGATCCGCAAGGCGCTGGCGATCGAGCCGAATTCCGTGACGGGCACGATCCAGGATGTGCAGCACATCGTCGTGTTCATGCAGGAGAACCGCTCGTTCGACCACTACCTCGGCCACCTGAGCGGCGTGCGCGGCTACAACGACCGGTTCCCGGTCACGCTGCCGAACGGCAAGCCGGTGTGGTTCCAGCCGCGGCAGGAGGACCAGTCGAGCGTGATCGCGCCGTTCCGCTACGACACGACCAACCCGGGCGTCAACGCGCAATGCATCGGCGGCCTGCCGCATACGTGGGCGACGACGCACGGCGCGATCGACAACGGCCGCGCGGACCAGTGGGCCGTGCAGAAGTCGAACATGACGATGGGCTATCACGTTCGCGACGACATCCCGTTCCACTACGCGCTCGCGGATGCGTTTACGGTATGCGACAACTACTTCTGCTCGATTCCGGGCAACACGCATCCGAACCGCATGTACCTGATGACGGGCATGGTCGATCCGCTCGGCACGGGCGGCGGCCCGCTGCTCGACAACACCGACTACATCGACAACCAGTTCGACAAGATCAAGTTGCCGCCCTTCAACTGGACGACCTACCCGGAGCGGCTCGAAAAGGCCGGCATCTCGTGGCAGATCTACCAGCAGGGCACCGGGTTCGACAACTTCACCGGCAACTACGGCACGAACATGCTCGCGTGCTTCAACAACTTCGTGAATGCGCCGGCCGGCTCGTCGCTGCAGACGCGCGGGATGAGCACGCGCCCGATCACGCAGCTGAAGGCCGACGTGCAGGCGAATGCGCTGCCGCAGGTGTCGTGGCTGCTGCCGCCCGCCGCGTATTCGGAGCATCCGAAGTTCACGCCGCTGTACGGCGCGTACTACCTGTCGACGATCCTCGATGCGCTGACGTCGAATCCGGAGGTGTGGAGCAAGACCGTCCTGCTGATCATGTACGACGAGAACGACGGCTTCTTCGACCACGTCGTGCCGCCGTCGGCGCCGACGCTGCCGGGCTCGGGCATGAGCACCGTGGACGTATCGCTCGAGCGGCACAACGTCGTGACCGCGACGCAGGCCGGCACCTATACGGCCGACAACCTGCCGTACGGCCTCGGCCCGCGCGTGCCGATGTTCGTCGTGTCGCCGTGGTCGAAGGGCGGCTTCGTGTGCTCGCAGGTCTTCGATCACACGTCGGTGCTGCAATTCATCGAGAAGCGCTTCGGCGTGATGGAAACCAACATCTCGCCGTGGCGCCGTGCGATCTGCGGCGACCTGACGTCGGCGCTCGACTTCTCGAAATCGGATGTCACGCTGCCGTCGCTGCCGAGCACGCAGGCCTATGTCGCACAGGCCGACCTGCAATGCTCGCGCGCGTCGTCGCAGACCGCACCGGCCAGCACCGCGCAGCAGGTCGTGACGGCACAGGAAGCCGGCACGCGGCCGGCTCGCGCGCTGCCGTACGAACTGCACGTGACGGGCCAGCTCCAGGCGCAAGGCTATGCGGTGACGTTTGCGAATTCGGGCACGCAGGGTGCGCACTTCTGGGTCTATACGGGCGATCCGGCCGCGATGCCGCGCCGTTACACGGTCGAGGCCGGCAAGCAGCTGACCGACACGTGGGCACTCGACGCGAACGGCAACTACCTGGTGAGCGTGTGGGGGCCGAACGGCTATTTCCGGCGCTTCGCGGGTTCGGCCGCCGCGGATGCCGCCGCGAAGCCTGAAATCACGCCGTGCTACGACGTGGCGAACGGCGATGTCTACGTGACGATCGCCAATGCGGGCACCGGCCCGCTCACGGTCACGGCGACCGATGTCGCGTACGGCGGCGCGGCGCGCACGCTGACGATCCCGGCGGGGCAACGCGTCGAAGCGCACTGGGACCTGTCGTGCAGCAGCCAGTGGTATGACCTGCAGTTCGCGGTGGCCGGCAATGCGGGCTGGACGCGCCGCATCGCCGGGCACGTCGAAACCGGCAAGGCCAGCATCACCGATCCGGCGGCCGTGGCGCCGACGATCACGCCGGTCTGACGGCAACCGGTACGACGACGCGCCGGCCGGGTGACGCCGGCCGGCGCGTTTTTATTCGGTATCGATGCCGAAGCGGCGGTGTCAGCGCAGCAGCCCGTCGTCGTGCGCCATCATCAGCGCGCGCATCGCGGACCACATTCCGTAGTAGTGCACGATGTAGCTGTCCGCGCGGCGGAACAGCCAGGGCGTGTTGAAGCTGACGAGATCGGCCACGCCTTCGCCTTGCAGCTGCCCGGCGCGCTCCATCGCGCGAATGAAATGCAGCTGGTCGCCGTCGCTCGCATAGACGCTCGACCGGTCGTGCAGCGCGGCGATCGTCGTCATCAGGTCCTGCAGCATCGCGTCGTTGCGTTCGGTGCGGCGGAACGCCATCACGCCGGAGTTGAACGACCACTGGCCGATATCCTGCGCGAGCAGCCAGTCGCGCCCTTCGAACAGCGGCTCCAGCGGTTGCTGCTGGTCCGCGATCAGCACGTCGGCATCGAGCCACACGACCCATTCGTGATGCTGCAGGTACGCATGGAGCAGCCACGGCTTGAACCAGTTGCCCGTCGCGTTCAGCCCGATCTCGGCGGGAATGTCGCGATGCACGTAGAGCGTGTAGCCGTGCGCATCGGCGTAGCGCCGGAAATTGCGCTCGGCGACGCGTGCGTAGCTGCCGATGTTGGGCGTGTACAGCATCATCAGCGCAATCGGGCGGCCGGGGTTGTACGTGCTGCGTTCGGCGGCTTCGTCCGGTGCGGCGGCGTCGTGATCGAACGTGAACATCGGCCGGCCGGCGGCGCGGCATCGATTGACGTACGCGACGAGCGTGTCGCGAAAACGCGGCGTCGTGCCTTTGCGTTCGGGGTCCCGAGGCGTGTCGTCGATGCTGATCGCGAACGTCGGTGCGCGGCCCCACATCGGATCGAGGTCCGGGCTGCACGGCATGACGGCGTACAGTCCGTCGATCAATGTCATGTAGCGATGCGTGTCGAGCCCGGCGAACAGCGCGGCTTCCGACGTCAGCCTCGGCTCGCTGCCGAGCTTGCAGCGCTGCACGAGCTGCATCACGATCGCGCGCACGTCCGGCGTGTTGCGCCAGATCTGCACGTCGACCTGCGGCAGCGGCGGCGCCAACGCGTCGACCAGCAGCCGGTCGCGCCCGGCCATCAGGCGTTCGAGCGCAACCGGCTCGATGATCGCCGCATCTTCGCCGAGCAGCAGCACGAGTTCGTCGGGCTGCGCGTTGCGCAGCACATGGAGCAGCGATTCGTAGCGATACAGCGGCCGCAACGGCAGCGCCTGCGGCATCGCGGACGCGTCGACGATCTCGTGACGATAGCCGTGCACCTGCGCGTACCAGCGGTGATTCTCGAGGCTGGCGGGTGCAGGCTGGCTGAAGTGGCTGAGGACGATCATCGCGCGCTCCGCGGGCAGGGAAGCGGCGCACGTCGCGCGATTCGCGCGGCGTGCCTGCGTACGGACCTGCCGCCGGGCATGGAGCCCGGTGCGTGCCGCGCCTGTCCGTGGCGGACGGCACGGAAGATTTGCGCGGCGTCGCGTTCCATTCTGTCAGCCCTGTTTCCCGATGGCGTTGCTGTGGGGCGTTGCTCGCCCGTTCGACTGCGCGCCCGATGGCGCGGCCAGTCGCCGGAGTATCGCATAACCGTTTCGCGGATTCGCAGGTGCCGGCCGGCCGCTGACACTGCCTGACAGTGTGCCGCCGGCGCTCCGCTAGAATGCCGGGTTGGTCGCCGCCGCTTGACGCGGCCGGCGCTTCGCGCGCTACACTGCGCCATGCCACTCCCGCTCAACCTTCCATCCTGCCGACGATGACGTCTCCTGTCCTGAACGGCCTGCGCATCGGTATCACGATCGGGTTGCGTGCCCCCGACGAAAGCCTGTGGATCAACGGCATCAAGCAGAACGCGCTGTTTCTCGCGAAGCTGCTGATGGCGTCGCCGCACGGCTACCGCGTGACGCTGGTCAACACCACCGACGTGCCGCTTACCGATGCGCTGCCGTGGGATCGCAACGTGTACGACACGCGTGCGTTCGCCGACATGAAGGATGCGCTCGACGTCGTGATCGAGCTGGGCGGGCAGATCAACGGCGAGCAGACGGCCTACCTGAAAGCGCGCGGCGCGAAGCTCGTCAGCTACTGCTGCGGTGTCGAGTACATCAACGCGATGGAGTCGATGCTGTTCGGCCGCCGGCTGTGGGATTCGCTGTTCATCAATCGCGGCTACGACGAGGTGTGGGCGATTCCGCAGATCGCGCCGTCGTCGCTGCCGTTCCTGCAGTCGCTGCGCCGCTGCCCGGGGCGCGTCGTGCCGTTCGTGTGGGATCCGATGTTCCTGAGCGCACGCGCGCAGACGTTGCCCGAGCACGGCGAATATCGGCCGCGCAGCGAGCCCGGCAAGCGGCTGACGGTGATGGAGCCGAACCACAACGTCGTGAAGTTCTGCGTGTATCCGATGCTGATCATCGACGAAGCGTATCGGCGCGACCCCGACGCGATCTGCTTCGCGCACGTAACGAACGCCGATCGCCTCGCGCACGACAGCCCCGAGTTCGTGATGCTGATGAATTATCTCGACATCGTGCGCGCGGGCAAGGCGAGCTTCGTCGGGCGCTTCGACACGCCGCTGTTCCTGGCCGACCTGACCGACATCGTCGTGTCACACCAATGGTCGAACCCGCTGAACTACTTCTATTTCGACGTGTGCTGGCAAGGCTATCCGCTCGTGCACAACGCGAGCCTCGCCCCCGATCTCGGCTACTACTACCCGGACAACGACGTGCAGCAGGGCGCCGACGCGCTGCTGCGTGCGCTGCATACGCACGACGACGACTGGGAAGCGTACACGCGGCGCCAGCGCGAGATCCTCGGCCGCTATACGTCGGCGAATCCGGCGCTCGTCGCCGAATACGACGGGCTGCTCGCGAACCTGATCGGCGCGCCGGTCGCGTAAGGCCCGATTTTCCGCGGCGCATGATCATTGCGCCGCCGGCCGCCATCGGGATTGTCCCGCCCTCATGTCTGACGAAATAATGCCGTTAAAAAAAGAAACCGCCGAACCCGATCGGTTCGACGGTTTTGAAGGCACGAAATTGACGGCTCCGAGGGAAGTCCGTCGGAAATAATTTTATAGGTTAACAAGTCTTTAAGATTGTTAAAGATGTTTCAATTAATAATCATCATATAAATGAAACTTGATATGATTGATTCATCTCAATCGATTCCGTTTTTAGATTAGTTAATATCGTTTGAAACGCGAAAATTGAATGCTGCGGCGATCGAATGATGTGCGGCGACCGATTTTCAGTGGCTGGCGGCCCGAGTCGTGGGCCTTTGCCGTGAGCCCGCGCACCCAAGGCGGGCGGTGCTTCATGGGCGTGCATTCGTCTGATTAATTAACGATTTTCCCATTTGTAGTGCCGTGTATCGCGAAAGAAATCGATTCGCATAAAGCGGTCTCGGTGGTGAAAATAAACGATCAGGATTCGTGGTTCCGTACTTTGTGTTGTGTGACCTGTCGCACTGTCGGCACGGTCCGCGCATGGTGTATTTGCAGTAACCGAATATCGTTGAAAATATCGAATTTGACGGCGCGCCGAAGCGAACAGTACGCTCCCGGAAAAAATCGACATAACAGGATGGGCCGGGTAGGCGGCGGAGCGCGTCAGGGTCGGTTTGCTCCGCATGTTTGTTGAGGTCGAGCCGCGATCGGCGGCTCGCCATTTGCCGGAGCACCGGATGAATGCGGTCGAAGCTCGCCTGGAGGCGAATCGGGAAGTGAATCGTGACGAGATCGATCTCGTGTTCGGCGCTCCCGACGATCATGCCGATCTCGCATCGGTACGCAGTTTCGTGGAAAGCCGGCTCGGGTTCGCGCATGAACCGGTGTGCCGGGCCGACCTGTCGGGCGGCGTGCTGTACCAGGAGCGCCTGGCGCGGTTGCGGTGGGGCGAGCGCGATGCGCTGCCGCCGCTTGCCTTCCTGCCGCGCCTCGAGGCGCTCGGGCTGATGCGCTGGTTCGACCGGCTCGTGGTCGGCCGGACGATCGACGCGCTGCGCGCCGATCCGGCCGCGATTTACGGGTGCAACGTCGCGGCTGCGAGCGCGGTCGTCGACGACGCGTGGCTGGCGATCTTCAGGCGGCTCGAGCGCGAGCCGTCGGTGGCGGCGCGGCTGGTGGTCGAGATCACCGAGACGGGGCCGCTGAACCCCGTCGCGGGCCGGTCGTTCGTGAACCGCTTCCAGCAGGCCGGTTGCCGGATCGCGATCGACGATTTCGGCGTCGGCTTCAGCGCATTGAACAATCTGGTGGTCGGCAATCCCGACATCGTGAAGCTCGACCGGTCGATCCTGTCGATGATCAAGCGCAACGCGATCGGGCGCTACCAGTTCCGCAGGCTGATCGCGTTCGCGCACGAAGGCGCGCGGCACGTCGTCGTCGAAGGCGTGGAGAGCGAGATGGACCGGCAGATCATCGTGGATGCCGGCGTTGCATGGGCGCAGGGCATCCGCTTTTCATGGCGGTCGCCGGCCGCCGCGTGACGGCGTGAAAACGGGCACGGCGGGACGAATCGCAAAGGGGTGTGGCATGGCGGGGACGAAGGCCGGAGTCGGAACGGGCACGCAGGCAACCGATGCGCGCGACCTCGTCGCGCTCGCCGAGTTGGCCGACATGCTGCGGCAACTGGGCGCCGAGTCGACCGATGTGCCGATCGACGTCGCACCGTATCTCGACGGCCTGAAAGCCGTCGCACGCGGTATCCAGCGGATGAAACCGCTCGATGCCAACGACCGCGAGCTGGCCGCGCGACACTATTACGCGGGCGTCATCGCCGGCGCGTGCGGCGACGATTCGGCGATCGCGCGCGGCGTGTCCGACAGCCTCGCCAGGCAAGCCGGCAGCGTAAGCGGGCAGGCGCTACGTCGTTTTGGCGTGCTCGCCCGCATGGGACGGCGGCATGGCCGCGTGTTCGCCGCGCAAAGCGGCGATCGCGTGCTGGTGTAGCGCAGCCGGCGCGCGTCCGAAGGGGCGGTCAGCCGAGCGCGCGGCCGGCGAACAGCGTCTGGATCTGCTCGGAGTATGCGCGGACGTTGTGCTCGGCGAGCGTGTCGACCTGGTGCAGGCAGCGGCGGGCCGCGGCCGCGTAGTCGTCGAGCCGCGCGTCGTGCGTCTGCGCGGCGGTCGCGATCGCGCGTGCCGCATCGAAGATCTCGAAGTCCGGGTAGTAGTAGCCGACGTCACGCAGGAACGGCGAGTTGTGCACGAGCGGGTAGTTGCCGTACAGCGCGTCGTACAGCAGGTAGTTGAGGCCGTTTTCCCAGTGGTGCGACACGACGATGTCGGTGTGATGCGCGGCCCATGCGACGAACGGCGCGCGCACGTCGGCGGTCGCCTTGCCGTCGCGCACCATCTCGAGCCCGAGCGCGAGATGCTTGAAGGCGACGTTTTCCTTCTTGTCGAACGTGTTGGTCATGTACACGTGCTCGACGAGCTCCGGGTGTTCGACGTAGCACGCGTTCGCGGCGAGCATCGGCACGATCGCGCTTTTCACGACGTTCAGGTTCGGCTCGAAGAACGCGATGCGCTTGGCCGGGCCGTGGTTGCGGTAGCCGAAGCGCGCCTTCAGTTCAGGGTCGGCGTCGAGGCTGCGCTCGATGAAATACGGTGACCAGATGTGCGGCAGTTCGATCACCGGCGCGCGATACACGGCCTGGAAATAGGCCGCGCACGTGTGCATGTGCTGCGGGTTGGTCCAGATCTCGTCGAACTGCACGCGGTGCGGGTTCGGCCGCCAGTCGTTCTTCTCGAAGTTGATCGTCTCGACCGCGATCACGTAGTCGTTGCCGAAGCGATACGACACGCACTTGCCGCCGCGCTGGCGCACGACGTCCGTGTGCGACGGATCGACGAACGCATTCATCTCGATCAGCAGGTCGGTCTGGTGGACGACGGCCGACAGCGGCCGCAGCGCGTCGCCGAACGCGTCCATCATCAGCGCCTGCGGATACTCGGTGATGCCGTTGTCGTGTGCAAGCCAGACCTCGCCGATCAGCGGCGACTGCTTCAGCAGCATGTACAGGTACACGCAGTGCTGGTTCGCGCCGTTGTACCAGATCGACTGCGTCGCGTCGCGCTGCACGTTCATCGTAATCGCGACATTGAGTTTCATCGGATCGGCTCCGTGGGGCGGGCGGCGCGCGGCTTATTGCGCGAAGTTTTGCGACTGGCGCGGCACGTAGCCCGTCAGGTGCCAGCGGCCGTCGTCCTCGAGGCGGAAGCTCAGCTTCTCGAACACCGTGGAGCCGCTCGTCAGCGTCGTCGCGTAATCGACGTTCGCGTAGAGCCCGTCGGGCATCCCCGGCGTACGTTCGTAGCGGATGCGCGTCACTTGCGCCCAGCCGCGATGGCTGACCGCGCCGACCGACTGGCGTGCATGCTGCATGTCGGCCGCGAACTGGTCCTGCTTGATGCGCGCTTTCACGAACGCGGCGGCGTCGGTCCACACCGCGCCGTACTGGCCGGCGTCGAGCTGCTTGAACACGGCATCCGAGTTGCGGAGCAGCGTGTCGGCCGATTCGCCGGCGGCTTGCGCGTGCGCACCGATCGCGATCGAAGCGGCGGCGCAGCCGATCAGCCATTTGGCGCGGGTGAGGAGCGGGCGTGCGGTCATGTCGGAGTCCGTAAAGGGCGGCGCGTCACGCGTCGCGATAGAGGGAAGCGATCGCGTCCGTGTAGGCCGCGACATTCTCGGGGTTGTAGATGCTGACCGAATCGAGCACGTGCTTCGACTGCTCGCGATAGGCGTCGAGATTCGCGTCGTGCTCGTCGAACGCCTGCAGCAGCGCGCGGCCGCCGGCCTGGCAGTCGAAGTCCGGATAGAAATACCCGGCCTTGCCGAGGAACGGCGAGTTGTGGATCAGCGGATAGTCGCCGTACAGCAGCTCGTAGTACAGGTAGTTCTGCGCGTTTTCCCACGTGTGCGATACCACCGCATCGCCGTACGCAGCCATGAACTCGTACACCGCATAGCGGCTTTCGAACGTCGTGACGCCGTGGTTCACGATGTCGAGGCTCTTCGCGAAGTGGACGAACGTCGCATGTTCCTTCAGGTGGATCGTGTTGCACACGCGCACGAACTCGAGGAACCTCGGATTGGCGCGGTACGCCTCTTCCGTGACCAGCATCGGGATGACGCTTGTCTTCACCATGCAGATATTCGGTTCGAACATCGTCACGCGCCAGCGCGGCTTGCCGGGCTGATAGCCGAACGTCAGGCCGGCGCCGAGCGTCGCGCGCGCCTTGTCGAACAGCATCGGATGCCAGATGTGCGGGACGATCGTGACGGGCGCGCGCAGGCCGGTCTGGTAATAGTGCAGGCACGAGCGCTCGAACTCGGGAATCGTCCACACAGCGTCGTACGGCGCGCCCGAGAACAGGAAGCCCGACGGCTTGTCGAACATCGCGCGTTCGATGTCGATCACGTAGTCGTTGCCGACCCGCATCGTGACGACCTTGCCGCCGCGGTCGCGGAACGCGCGCAGGTAGTCCGCGCCGAACTGCGCGCTCATCTCGATCAGCACGTCGCAGCGCTCGAGCGCTTCGTCCATCGACAGCAGCGGCACGTCCCACTCGCCGAGCATCATCTGCGGGTCGGCAACCTGCTCGCCGCCGTTCACCATCACGGCTTCCGCGACGAGCGGCGACTGGCGCAACAGCAGGATCAGCAGCAGGCAGTTCTGGAAGATGCCGTTTTCCCACAGCGACTGGCCGGCGCCGCGCACGAACAGCGACACGCCGACGACGAGACGCTTGCCCTCGCCGGGCGCTTGACGGGCATTGGAGTCCGACATGCGTATGCTCCGGTTCAGGCGACCAGACGCGAGACAAACGCGTCGAGGTTCGCGGGGTTGTCGATCGAGACCGACTGCAGCAGCCGGCCGGCTTTCGTGCGGTAGTCGTCGAGGCGTTCGTCGTGATGCAGCCACGCGTCGAGCAGCGCGCGGCCGCCCGCGGCGGCGTCGAAATCCGGGTAGTAATAGCCGGCGTCGCCGATCAGCGTCGAGTTGTGGATCAGCGGATAGCCGCCGTACAGCACGTCGTAATACAGATAGTTCTGCCCGTTTTCCCAGTGGTGCGACACGACCGCATCCGCGTGGCGCGCCATGAAGCCCGGCAGGTCGAGGCGCGGTTCGAAGGTCGCCTTGTGCTGGCGGACGAGATCGAGGCTGTTCGCGAAGTGCACGAAGGTCGGATGCTCCTTCATGTGCATCGCGTTGACGACGAACATGTGCTGCACCGCGTCCGGCCGCGCGCGGTAGAACTCGTCGCACGCGAGCATCGGGTAGTGGCAGGACTTGGCGACCGAGATGTTCGGTTCGAGCATCGCGAGGCGCCACGGGCGGGCGCCGGGCTGATAGCCGAACGTCGCACCTTCGCCGGCGATCACGGCGACGCGGCGCTCGAGGAAGTACGGCGACCAGATGTGCGGCATCAGATGGACGGGCGCACGCAGGATGGTCTGCAGCATCGGCGCGGCGGTCTTGTCGTATTGCGGCAGCAGCCATACTTCGTCGAACGGCGCGCCGTTGAACACATGTCCCGACGGTTTCCCGAAGATCGGCGTTTCGCACAGGCCCGCATAGACGTGCCCGCAGAAGAACGCGGCGATCTTCTTGCCGAGTGCCTTCATGTGCCGGAGCCATTCGACCGGCAGCTGCGCGCCCATTTCGATCACGACGTCGAGTTCGTGCGTGACGTCGGCGGGTTTCACGAGCGGGATGTCGAGGCCGTCGAGTTCGAGGCCGGCCGGCAGCGCGTTCGCATCGCCGCCGTTCAGGAAATAGACGGGGCCGACGCGATCCGAGCGCTTGAGCATCATCGCGAGGAACGCGATGTTCTGGTGAATGCCGTTTTCCCAGATCGCCTGGCCGTCGCGCGCAAACAGCGAGATGCCGACAGCCGGCCGTTGCTTGCGGGTGCCGCCCGCGGCGGCTTCATTGATGTCCGTCACCGGTTGGTTTCCTCTGCGGCGTCGTGCGTCCGGGCATCGCGTCGAGCGTCTGGCCCGGAAGCGGCGCGCCGTGGGTTGTCATGGTTGGATTCGCGCCGGTGCGTCGCGGCACGCGAATCGGACGACGAGGTTCGCGAGGGCGGCAGCCGGATTCCGGCGTGTCGTCGGGCGCGCTTGGCGCGCGATTCGGGCAGGCTGCCCCGGCGACTGTCTGCGGCGATTGTGGCATGGAAATCGCCGGTTTTGGCAGGACGTGACGAACTTTGACATCCCCGCCGGCCCACGGGAGCGGGGCGCCGGCGTTGCGGCGCCCGCGTTGTCCGGCGCGCCGCTGGCGGCCTGCCGGATCGGCCGCCGCAGGTGCGGCGGCCGGCTGCTCAGTGCTGCAGCCGGATTTCGACGCGGCGGTTGCTCGCGCGGCCTTCGGGCGTCGCGTTCGATGCGACCGGATCGGCCTTGCCGCGGCCCGACACCGTCATCGAGTCGGTCTTCAGGCCGTGTGCCTTCAGATAGGCGGCGACCGATTCGGCGCGGCGCTTCGACAGCGCGAGGTTGTAGTCGTCGCTGCCCACCGAGTCGGTGAAGCCGGTGACCGACACCTGCGAGTACGCGTGGTCCTTGCGCTCGTTCAGCAGCCGGTCGAGCGATTCGCGCGCGGTCGGCGCGAGCGTCGCGTGATCGGTGGCGAACAGCGCGTCGCCCGACAGGCTTACCTGTTCGACGGTGGCGGTTGCCGGTGCGGCGGCCGAGGCCGCTTCGGCAGGCGCCGCGCCGCACTGGAAGACCAGCATGGCCGGATCGGATTTGTCGCGCAGCGCGCGGGCCGAATCGACGGTACGCACGGGCTGGTCGCCGCAGATCTTGCGGGCGGCCTTCATGCAGGTCTGCGGGCCCGACAGCAGGCCGTGGCAGTCCACCTGGAACGTGCGCACGCCGTCGCGCGGCTGCAGTTCGGAGGCGCTGAAGGTCGGGCCGGAGGCGGTCGAGCACGCGGCGAGGGCCGTTGCGGAAAGCGCGAGCGCAAGAGCGAGTTTGTTCACGGTGACGTCCTTAAAGCTTGGGTTGACCGGGCCCGCCGCAGGGTGTGCGGCGGGCCCGTCCTGCTGTCGGGGCCGCGGGCCGTCCGGCGGGCGAGCCGGGCGGCGGGCGGCGCGACGCGTTACTTCCACTGGTACAGCATGCCGGCGCCGATCACCTTCTGACCGCCGCTGAAGCCGCCGTTGATCGACGCCTTCAGGTTCTCCGTGATGCGCGCCTGCATGTTGACCGCCATCGCCTTCTGGCCGAGGAAGGTCGACGTGCCCACGCCCATCCCGAAGTTGGCGTCGCGATCGAGCTGCGGGATCGACGCCATCGCGCCGACGGCCGCGATACCCTGCTTCGCCATCTGGTCGGTCTGCTGCAGTTGCGAACCCAACGAGTTGATCTGCGCCTGCTGGCCCGACAGTGCCGTCGACAGCGTCGTCTGCACCTGCGTCAGCTGGTTCACGTTCACCGCGTCGGTGCCTTGCGTACCCGGCGCGACGTTCGTGATCTGGCGCTGCTGCTGGTCGCTGCCGACCGACACCACGTTCGAGCGACCGCCGTCCGTCGAATTCGCGCCGATCGCCACCGAGTTCGAGCCGGCGGTGACCACCGGAAGGTCGTTGCCCTTGCCGTTCATGTCGGCCGCGACGCCGTTGTTGTTCGCCGTACGCGTCGTGTTGTTGTTGATCGTCGTCGACAGCGAGTTCAGCGTGTTGTTGATGTTCGTCACGCCGGTCGACAGCGACGCCACGTTGCTGTTCGTCGTGCTCAGGCCGGTGGACAGCGAACCGATGCCCGTCGAGGTCGACGTCGACAGCGAGTTGACGTTGCTGTTCGTCGTGCTGAGGCCCGTCGACAGCGAGTTGATCGCGGTCGAGGTCGACGTGGACAGCGACGCCACGTTGCTGTTCGTCGCGCTCAGGCCGGTCGACAGCGAGTTGATGCCGGTCGACAGCGACGAGACGTTCGACGCGGTGGACGTCGACAGCGTGTTGATCGCATTGTTCGTCGCGTTCAGCTGGCTGCCGTTGATCGCGTCCGTGCTCGAAGCCGAGATCCGGCCCGCGGCGACGTTCGTGACCTGGCGTTCCTGGCCCGGTGCGCCGACGCTGACCACGCCTACCGGCGAGCTGCCCGCGAAGGAGTACGTGACGCCGCCGATCGTGGCGCCCGAGGTGCCGACTGCCGCAGCCGTGACCGAGTTGGCGCCGAGTGCGATCGAGTTCGCGACGTTCGCTTGCGCGTTCGTGCCGAAGGCGAGCGCATCGGCGGCCGTGGCCTTGGCAGCCGAGCCGTAGGCCTGTGCGCCGGTGGCGCTGGCCGTGGCCTGGCTGCCCAGCGCGATCGTGTTGTCCGCGGTGGCCTGGTTCGAGCTGCCGAGGGCGAGCGCGCTGGCGCCGGTTGCCGTGTTCGCGTTGCCGAGCGCCACTGCGCCGTTGCCGGTCGCCGTGTCGTTCGCGCCCAACGCCACTGCGCCAGTGCCCGTCGCGATGCTCGGGTCGCCGATCGCGACCGCGCCGTCGCCGGATGCCGTGTTGCCGGAGCCGATCGATACCGCCTTGCCGCCCGTTGCCGATGCGTTCTGGCCGATCGCGACTGCGCCCGCCGACTGCGCGTTCGAGCCGTCGCCGACTGCCACGCTGCTGGCGCCTGCCGCGCTGGCGTTCACGCCGGCGGCGAGGGCGTTGGTGCCGGTGGCGCCCGTGTTGTCGTAGTTGGCTTGCTGCACGCCGTTGTCGTTGACGCTGTAGTAGTGCGTCTTCGCGGCGTTGATCGCGGTCGAGGTCGAGGTGGACAGCGACGACACCGAGCTGTTGGTGCTGCTCAGGCCGGTGGACAGCGAGCCGATGCCGGTCGAAGTCGAGGTCGACAGGGACAGGATCGTGCTGTTGGTCGAGCTCAGACCGGTCGACAACGAGTTGATGCCCGTCGAAGTCGACGTGGACAGCGAGGTGATCGAGCTGTTGGCCGAGGACAGGCCGGTCGACGTGGAAGTCGACAGCGAGCTGATCGAGCTGTTGGCGGACGACAGGCCCGTCGACGTGGAGGTCGACAGAGACGACACCGAGCTGTTCGTGCTGCTCAGGCCGGTCGACAGCGAGTTGATGCCGGTCGAGGCCGAGGTGGACAGCGAGGTGATGGAGCTATTCGCCGACGACAAGCCCGTCGACGTTGAGGTCGACAGCGACGACACCGAGCTGTTCGTGCTGCTCAGGCCGGTAGACAACGAGTTGATGCCAGTCGACGTCGACGTCGACAGCGACGTGATCGAGCTGTTGGCCGACGACAGGCCGGTCGACGTGGAAGTCGACAGGGACGTGATCGAGCTGTTAGCCGACGACAAGCCGGTCGAAGTCGAAGTCGACAGCGAGGTGATCGAGCTGTTCGCCGAGGACAGGCCGGTTGACGTGGAGGTCGACAGCGAGGTGATCGAGCTGTTGGCGGACGAGAGGCCCGTCGACGTCGAGGTCGACAGCGAATCGATCGAGCTGTTCGCCGACGACAGGCCGGTCGACGTGGAGGTCGACAGCGAGGTGATCGAGCTGTTTGCCGACGACAGGCCCGTCGAGGTCGACGTGGACAGCGAGGTGATCGAGCTGTTAGCCGACGACAGGCCGGTCGAAGTCGACGTGGACAGCGACGTGATCGAGCTGTTGGCCGACGACAGACCGGTCGAAGTCGAGGTCGACAGCGACGTGATCGAGCTGTTAGCCGACGACAGGCCCGTCGAGGTCGACGTGGACAGCGACGTGATCGAGCTGTTGGCCGAGGACAGACCCGTCGACGTGGAGGTCGACAGCGACGTGATCGAGCTGTTGGCTGACGACAGACCCGTCGAAGTCGAGGTGGACAGGGACGTGATCGAG
>NZ_CAJPGH010000032.1:0-85729 GCF_905339605.1 Burkholderia sp. BCC1972
TCTTTTTATGTTCAGGACGCTCTTGAGATCTACACGTGGTGATGGATCTCGGTGGTCGCCTTCCACACGAGGAACAGGCCGCCGGACAGCAGGATCATGTCGCGCCACGAGAACGCATGGTCGAACAGCGTGAACACGGGTTCGGTGAGGCTCGCGATCCATGCGACGCTGCCGAGCAGCGCGAGGCGCATCACCAGCGCGAGCGCGATGCCGAGGCGTTGCGTGCGAGCGCGCTGCGCTTCGGGCAGCTTGTTACTGAGGATCGAGATGAAGATCAGGTTGTCGATGCCGAGCACGACTTCCATCACGACGAGCGTCAGGAGCGCAGCCCAGACGGCGGGATCGACGGCAAGCGTCAGCAGGTAGTCCATGAAATGGGCCGATACGAAAGTGGAAAGCCTGATGATAGGCCGCCCCGAACTTCGAAAAAATCAGAGAGAATCTGACTTTAGGTTCGGTTTTTACGATATATCGATCCGATGCTCAATTTTCGACATCTGTACTATTTCTGGGTCGTCGTGAAGGAAGGCGGCTTCGCGCGCGCGGCCGGCCGGCTCGACATGGCCGTGCAGACGATCAGCGCGCAGGTGCGCGAGCTCGAGAAATCGCTCGGGCACCAATTACTGCGCCCGGCCGGGCGCGGTGTCACGATGACGGACGCGGGCCAGGCCGCGTTTGCGCGTGCGGAGGCCATCTTCGAGATGGGGCGGCTGATCCCCGACGAAGTGCGCGCGGCGGCCAGCCGGCCGACCGTGCGGCTCGCGGTCGGGCTCGCGGACGGCATCTCCAAGCTCGCCGCGCATGCGATCCTGGCTCCCGTGCTCGACACGCCCACGCTGCGGCTCCTGTGCCACGAGGGCGAGCACGATGCGCTGCTCGCGGAACTCGCGCTGCATCATCTCGATCTCGTGCTCGCCGGCCAGGGGGCGCCGTCGGGGTCGAACCTGCGCGTGACGAGCGAGCGGCTCGTCGCGTCGCCGGTCGACTGGTACGGCCCCGCGGCACTCGTCACGCCGGCCGCGCGGCAACGCTTTCCGCAGTGCCTGGCCGACCTGCCCGTGCTGCTGCCGACCGTGCATTCGGCGCTGCGCGCCCGCCTCGACCTGTGGCTGGAAGGCGAACGGATCGTGCCGCGCGTGGCCGGGGAATTCGAGGACAGTGCGCTGATGGCCGTGTTCGCGGCGCGCGGCCTCGGCGTGTTTCCGCTGAGCGAACTCGGCGCGAACGATGCGTCGCTGCTGCGCGGGTTGCGGCGGCTCGGGCGCGCGGGCGACGTGACCGAGGAGATCCACGCGATCCGCTCGCGGCGCGGCGAACATCACCCGCTGGCGTCGCAATTGCTGGCCGCGGCGCGCGTTGCGCCGGCCGACTGAAGCGAGCGCGACATCAAACGAAACTATAATGACGCCCCGGCCTTACGAGATGTGCACGCGCATCATCGCGGGCACCGCCATTGCGCGACCTCTCGCCAAGCCTTCTGAAAGACGCCATGCACAACCGATTTCGCCTGTTTTCCGTTTCGTGCGCGCTCGCTGCCGCGGCCGTGCTGGCGGCGTGCTCGTCGCCGCCCAAGCCGATCTACCAGCAGGAACAGTTCGACGCGACCAGCAGCCCGTATGCGCATACGTTCCACTCGAAATCCGACGCGGCCTGCGAGGCCGCGCGGCGCGCGCTGCTGAGCCAGGGCTATGTGGTGTCGTCGTCGCGCAACGACGCGGTCGACGGCAGCAAGAATTTCCAGCCGAGCAACGACATGCACGTCGTGATCGAATTTCACGTCGTGTGCGCGGATGCGAATGCCGACGGCACGTCGAGCATCGCGTACGTGAACGCCGTGCAGGACCGCTACACGCTGAAGAAGTCGAATACGTCGGCCAGCGTGGGCCTGAGCGTGTTCGGCTCGCTGTCGCTGCCGATCGGGTCGAGCGACGATGCGCTCGTCAAGACCGCGAGCGAGACGATTCCGGCCGGCGTGTTCTATGAGCGCTTCTTCAATCTCGTCGACCATTTCCTGAAGATCGACCCGGCACGCCGCGATCGCGCCACAGTGAAGGCTGCCGAGAAGGAACCCGTCGCGCCGCTGCCCGAACCCGCGCCGACGCCGCAAGGCGAGCCGATGAAGATGACGACGCCGGTCGTGCCGACGCCGCCCGCGGCGCCGGTCCCGCTGTCGGTGCCGGGCGTCGCGCCCGAATCGGGTGCGACTGCCGTGCCTGCCGCGGCGTCGGCTGCGACGCATGCTGCCGCGCCGGCAGCGGCTGCCGCACCGGCTTCCGCACCTGCATCGGCTTCCAGCCCGGCGGCGCCTGCCGCCGCGGCATCGACGCCCGCCGTTTCGGCACCGGCCGCTGCCAAGCCGGCCTCGTCCGTGCCCGCGCCTGCGTCCGCAACCTCCGCACCCGCTTCGGCGTCCGCACCATCGAGCACCTCGCCCGCGCCTGCCGCCGCCAACCCGGTTGCATCGTCGGCGCCGTCCGGCGCGAGCGCACCGGCCGCGAACTGACCGGCTCCGCCGTCCCGTATCGTCGCGCCCGGCCGCACGCGGTACAGCGCGACGATACGCGCTCCCTGCGCATCATTCTCCAAAGCGATTTCCGCACTTCCGGCCGGGCCGCGCAGTGCCGACGGAGAAATTACGCCGACGCGACGCGCCACACCATGCGCAGCCGCTGCCCGCGGCGGCCGCAACCCGAGCGTCACTGACCGCCCGCGATTTGCCGACCGCCCTGCTCGCTTGCGCAGCGATTTACCGCAACGTCGCGCGCAGCGTCTGCAGATGCTCGACGGACGCCGTCACGCCACCGCAGACGATCACCGCGATGTCCGACGCTTTCTCGAGCACGGGCACCGGCCGCTCGAGCGCGGCCAGCGCAGCGCCGCATGCGGGTTCGACGACGATCCCGTGTTCGTCGAGAAACCGCAGCGATGCGGCCACCGCGTCCGCATCGGACACGACGACGGGATGGATCTCGTGCCGTGTCGCCCATTCGACCGCCGCATCGCACGGCCGCTTCGCGCCGAGCGATGTCGCGATGCTCGCGATCGCGGCCAGTTCGACCGGGCGCCCCTGCGCAAGCGACCGCGCATAGCAGTCGGCGCCTTCCGTTTCGACCGCGACGACCGGCACGTCGTGCCAGCCGTTGCGCGCCAGCCCTTCGAGCACGCCGCACAGCAGCCCGCCGCCGCCGACCGCGAGCACGACCGCAGCGGGCTTCGGTCCGGCCGCCGCCATCTCGTCGATCATCGTCGCGTGGCCCTGCCACAGCACGGGATCGTCGAACGGATGGACGAACGTGTCGTGCTCGCCGAGCGCCGACTGCGCAAACGCGTTCGCCTCGGCCCAGCTCGCGCCATGCACGACCACTTCCGCGCCTTCGACGCGAATCCGTTCGCGCGCGCGGGCCGATGCGCTTTCCGGCACGACGACAAGCACCGGCACGCCGAGTTCGCGGCCGCAATACGCGACCGCGATACCCGCGTTACCGCCCGACGACGACACGAACCGCCGCGCGCCGGCCGCGTGCCGCGCTTCGCAGACGGCACCGATGCCGCGCAGCTTGAACGAGCTCGACGGCTGCAGCGCATCGAGCTTCAGGCGGATGGTGCGGCCGAGCCGGCGGGACATGATTTGCGAGCGGACATAAGGGGTCGGGATATGAAGCGGCATGGGACGGGGCGCAGTAGGAACGGACGACGCGCACGCGACTCGCGAGCAAGCGCGTGCGGCAATGACGGTCATCGTACGGCAGGCTAGTCATGCTTTCCAATACCATCGAATAGCGTTTGATATGCTTGTCAGGTATATCTGCAAACCGGAGCGAACACCGCATGCGCCAGATCGAACTGCGTCACTTGCGCTACTTCGTGGCCGTCGCGCAAGCCGGCAGCGTGATGGCCGGCGCCCGCGCGGCCGGCATCGTCCAGCCCGCGCTGTCGCGGCAGATCCGCGAACTTGAGGACGCGATCGGCACGCCGCTGCTGGTCCGCCGCGCGACGGGCGTCACGCTCACGGCGGCCGGCGCGAGCTTCGTGAAGGATGCGACCGGCCTGCTCGCGACGCTGCAGGACAGCCGCGAACGCGCGTTGCGCAGCGCGGCCGGCCAGCTCGGCGAACTGCGGCTCGGCGCGCTGCCGAACTGCCTGCCGCTGCCGATCGTCGCGAACGTGCTCAAGGCGTTTCGCGACGCGTGCCCGGACGTGAAGCTGTCGATCGCGCCGATGCTGTCTGCCGAACAGGCGAGCGCGCTGATGCGCGGCCAGCTCGACGCCGGGATCATGGCGTGGCGTCGCGACGAGGCGCCGCACCTGTCGGGCGTGCGGCTGCTGAGCGACCGCTTCGTGCTCGCGATGCCCGCGCCGCCGGGCCGCCGCTTCGATGCGCCGCGCACGCTGGCCGACGTCGCGGACGAACCGTTCGTCTGGTTCGACGCGCAGCGCTCGGCCGCGCACCACCGGTTCCTGATGGCGCAGTGCCAGCAGGCCGGCTTCACGCCGCGCATCGCGCAGGTCGGCAGCGACATCCCGACGCTGATCGGCCTCGTCGCGGCCGGGATGGGCTGCGCGTTCGTTCCGGAAAGCGCGTCTCCGACCTGCCCGCACACGGTCCGGCTCGTCGCGCTCGACGAGCTGGCGAGCCGCTTCGATATCGAATTCGTGTTCGACGGCGCGGCGGCGGCACCGTCGCCGATCGTCGCGCGGTTTCTCGCGGCCGTGCGCAATGCGGCCGGCGAGACGAGATGATCGTGAGCCCTGTGCCGGGTCCGGCTTCGGGTCGGGACAAGCCTGCCGTGCTGGCAAAAAATCTTTCAAAAGCCGACGATTCACATTGCGGCCCCGGAATTTTCAAATTGGCACCAAAAACGGTCGTTTAACGCCGATTCGAATTGCCGCGGGCCGAAATATACTGCGCCCGCATCCAACCCTCGTGCCAAAGAGAGGATGCGTTTCCGCCCCGGTCACGGTCCCCCTGTGGTCGGGGCTTTTTTGCTTTGGTGCCTTGCCTGAAAGGGTTTCCGGCCCTCGCGCAATTCCGGCTCTACGTGATGGAAGGCGCCGGGACGACGAGCCCGAGCGGGATGGCGGCACGTCGCCGGGCAACGTCCGGCGTGTCATGCCGAACGCCCCTCCTCCCGCCGCAACCCGCCTCCGAATCGCGACCGCATGGCGGACGGATCCGTCGCCTGCATTACCAATACCTTTCACAAAAGACACCGTCGCTAGCCAACCGCGCCGGCACACCGCCCACGGGCCTCTCGAGCGCACGGCTCACCGTCCGCATTGTTGACATGAAATCAAGATAATTTCGTCAGCGCGCAGCTTTTTCCGCAAAAGTAATGCAGGCACACTTCGCCCTGTCCGCAACGGTCCCGTGCCGTTGCCCCTCGACTACAGGAGCCCATCGCGTGAACGCCACGACATCTTCTCCTTCCCGCCCGGGCGGCAGCGCCGCGCTGCCGCTACTGGCGCTCGCCGCCGGTGCGTTCGGCATCGGCACGACCGAGTTCTCGCCGATGGGCCTGCTGCCCGTGATCGCCGACGGCGTGCATGTGTCGATTCCGCAGGCCGGCATGCTGATCAGCGCGTATGCGATCGGCGTGATGGTCGGCGCGCCGCTGATGACGCTGCTGCTCGCACGCTGGTCGCGCCGCTCGGCGCTGATCGCGCTGATGTCGATCTTCACGATCGGCAACCTGCTGTCGGCCGTCGCGCCGGACTACACGACGCTGCTGCTCGCCCGCCTCGTGACGAGCCTCAACCACGGCGCGTTCTTCGGGCTCGGCTCGGTGGTCGCGGCCAGCCTCGTGCCGCGCGAGAAGCAGGCGAGCGCGGTGGCGACGATGTTCATGGGCCTCACGATCGCGAACGTCGGCGGCGTGCCGGCCGCGACCTGGCTCGGCCAGATCATCGGCTGGCGCATGTCGTTCGCGGCAACCGCGGGCCTCGGCCTGATCGCGATCGCCGGCCTGTTCGCCGCGCTGCCGAAGGGCGAAGCCGGCAAGATGCCCGACCTGCGCGCCGAACTCTCGGTGCTGACGCGCCCGGTCGTACTCGGCGCGCTCGCGACGACGGTGCTCGGCGCCGGCGCGATGTTCACGCTCTACACGTATGTCGCACCGACGCTCGAACACCTGACCGGCGCGACGCCCGGCTTCGTGACCGCGATGCTCGTGCTGATCGGCGTCGGCTTCTCGATCGGCAACATCGCGGGCGGCCGCCTCGCCGACCGTTCGCTCGACGGCACGCTGATCGGCTTCCTGCTGTTGCTGATCGCGACGATGGCTGCGTTCCCGCTGCTCGCCAGCACGCACGTCGGCGCCGCCGTCACGCTGCTCGTGTGGGGTGTCGCGACGTTCGCGGTCGTACCGCCGCTGCAGATGCGCGTGATGCGCGCCGCTCATGAAGCGCCGGGCCTCGCGTCCGCCGTCAACATCGGTGCGTTCAACCTCGGCAATGCAGTGGGCGCGGCTGCCGGCGGTGCGGCGCTCTCGGCCGGGTTCGGCTACGCGGCGGTGCCGCTTGTCGGCGGGCTGATCGCCGCGGCCGGACTTGCGCTCGTCATGCTGCAGGTCGCGCAGCGCCGCCGCTCGCCGGCTGCCGCGAACTCGTAAGCGCGGGCAAGGCCCGGACTGCCGAGGCCCGTTCCGCACGCATTTTTACGGCCGCGCGATTGAACTGCACCCCAAAGGGTGGACCTGGATCCAACCTTCGGGGTGTTTTTCATGACGAAATCCGACGAACGTCTCCGACGGCTCGATCAGCGCCCTGCGGCAAACCCGCCGAAGAACGCACGGGCGTTCGCGTCGAGGCTGTCGAGGTGATAACCGCCCTCCTGCACGATCACCGTCGGCACCCCGAGCGCGCCGATCGCGCCGCCGAGCCGCCCGAACCCGTCGGTCGTGACGGCAACCTGCGATTGCGGATCGTCCTTGTAGACGTCGAAGCCGAGCGCGAGCACGAGCGCGTCGGGCTGGAATCGCGCGAGGGCACGCAATGCGTCGTCGAGCCGCTCGAAGAATGCCGATTCCGGCGCACCGTGCGGCATCGGCAGGTTGAGGTTGAAGCCGTCGCCGGCACCCGCGCCCGTCTCTTCCTCGTAGCCCGCGACGACCGGGTAGAAGTTGGTCGGATCGCCGTGGATCGATACGTACAGCACATCGTCGCGGCCGTAGAAGATCTCCTGCACGCCCTGCCCGTGATGCATGTCGGTGTCGAGGATCGCGACGCGACGATGGCGACCGAGCAGCGCTTGCGCGGCGATCGCCGCATTGTTCAGGTAGCAGAAGCCGCCGGCTGCATCGCGGCGCGCGTGATGGCCGGGCGGCCGGCACAGCGCGTAGGCCGCGCGCGCGCCGTCGTTGACGTCGGCCGCGGCCGCGAGCGCGTCCTGCGCGGACCAGTACGCGGCGCGCCACGTATTCGCGCCAACCGGGCAGCTGCCGTCGGCGAGATAGCGCGCGGCTTTCGCGAGCACGCCGCGCAACGGGTTCGGGTCGCGCACGAACACATTCGACATCACTTCGTCGCCCCAGTCGTCGGGCATCCGCTTCCAGTCGCGATGCGCCTCCTCGAGAAAGCGCAGGTAGTTCATGTCGTGCACGGCCGCGATCGGCGCGGTGCCGCGGTCGGCCGGTTCGCGCACGTCGAAGTCGAGCGCGCGCACGGCCGCGACGAGCCGCGCCGCGCGTTCGGGCACTTCCTGCGGTTCGCGCATCCGGCCGCGCGACAGATAGCTGCGCGGATGGTGCAGCAGTTGTTCGGGATGGAAATAGGTTTTCATCGTTCGTCCTCGTCAATTCCCCGCGTCACGCGTCGTGCGTGGCGGCCGCCGCCTCGACGCGCGCCGCGATGCCTGCGCGCGCCAGCACCGCATGGAGCAGCACGTTCGTGCCGCGCGTCACGTCGTCGGGCAACGCGTCCTCGGCCTCGTTGTGCGACAGGCCGTCGACGCACGGGATGAACACCATCGCGGTCGGGAAACGGCGCGCGAGCAGGATCGCGTCGTGGCCGGCGCCGCTGACGATCCGCTCGTTCGTGTAGCCGAACGCTTCGGCCGCCTGCGCAACCAGTTCGACGCAGCCGCGGTCGAACGGCGTCGCCGGGCTGCGCCAGCAGGTGTCGATCGCGACCTGCACGCCACGCACGGCGGCAATACGTGCGCACGCATCGCGCAGGTCGCGCTCCATCGCATCGACTTCGGCATCGTCGTGATGGCGCAGGTCGACCGTGAACGTCAGGTCGCCGGCAATGGTGTTGCGCGACGCATTGCGGATCCCGACCTGCCCGATCGTCGCAAGCCCGCGCGGTGCATGGCCGGCGACGATCCGTTCGAGTTCGAGCGCGATCTGTGCGCTCGCGAAATACGCGTCCTTGCGATACGGCATCGGCGTCGTGCCCGCATGCGCGGCCACGCCCGTCACGGTCACGTCGAGCCAGCGGATCGCCTGCCCGCCCGTGACGATGCCGATCGTCGTGCCGTTCGCCTCGAGCACGGGCCCCTGTTCGATATGCGCTTCGAAATACGCGTCGACCGCCCCGCCCGTCGCACGCGTGCCGCGATAGCCGCATGCGTCCAGTGCGGCGCCGAGCGTGACGCCGTCGGCGTCCTGCTTCGCAAGCGCTTCGTCGAGCGGCAACGCGCCCGTGAACACGGCCGACCCGAGCATCGCCGGCGCGAAGCGCGCGCCTTCCTCGTTGGTCCAGGACACGATTTCGAGCGGCTTGCCGGTCGCGATGCCCGCGTCGTTCAGCGTGCGCACGAGTTCGAGCGCGGCGAGCACGCCATAGACGCCGTCGAAGCGGCCGCCTTCCGGCTGCGTATCGAGGTGGCTGCCGATCAGCACGGGCGCCGCATGAGCATCGGCGCCGTCGCGCCGCGCGAACAGGTTGCCGACTGCATCGACGCTGACCGTCATCCCTGCGTCGCGGCACCATTGCGCGAACAGGTCGCGCCCGCGCCGGTCGTCATCGGTGAGCGCGAGGCGCCGCACGCCGCCGCGCGGCGTCGCGCCGACGCGCGCCATGTCGGCCAGGCTCTGCCACAAGCGGGCGCCGTCGATTTCCAGCAGGTCTTTCATGTGCACTCCGGATGAATTCGTTCGTTGAGGTTCAGTGCGAGCCGAGCGCTTCGGCAGCGGCCGGCCGCGCTGCCCGGCGCGCGTCGAGCGCGACGATGCAGAGCAGCGAGATGCCGGCGAGACTCGTGTAGAACACCGCGAGCGGCCACCACTGGCCGGCGAAGCGATGCGCGAGCCACGTGCCGACGAGCGGCGTCAGGCCGCCTGCGACCGCGCCGCAGATCTGATACGCGAGCGAGATCGCCGAATAGCGCACGTGGGCGGGAAACACGTCGCTGACGAAGCCCGCGATCACCGAATAGAAGCCGGCCATGCAGACGACCGCGAGCGCGATGCCCGCAATCAGCGATGCGGACGTGCCGCCCTGCACGAGCATGAACATCGGATACGGCGACAGCATCGCGAGCAGCGCCGCGAGCTTCAGGAAGCGCGCGCCGCCGATCCGCTCGGCGGTCCAGGCGGCGATCGGCTGCGCGATGAACTGGATGATCGCAACCGCGAACAGGCTGTCGAGGATCAGCGAACGCGAGACGCCGACGTACTGCGTCGTGTACGCGATCATGAACGTGTTCGTGAAATAGACGCCCGCGATGCCGATCGTGTTCGCGCCGATGCAGAGCAGCACGAGCCCCGACGCCGAACGGAACACTTCCGCGACCGGCAGCTTCACCGTGCGGTTGGTTTCCTTCACGCGCGCGAATTCCGGCGACTCGTTCACGCCGAGCCGGATCAGGATGCCCACCACGAGCAGCACCGCGCTCGCGAGAAACGGCAGGCGCCAGCCCCACGCGAGGAAGTCGGCCTTGTCCATCGACGTGACCGCGCGGAACGCGATCAGCGACAGGATCAGTCCGGCCGGGCTGCCAAGCTGCGCGAACGATGCGAAAAACGTGCGGCGCCCCTGCGGCGCATGCTCGCCGGCCATCAGCACCGCGCCGCCCCATTCGCCGCCGACCGCGATCCCCTGCACGACGCGCAGCGCGACGAGCAGCACCGGCGCGAGGATGCCGACCTTCGAATAAGCGGGCAGCAGCCCGACGCAGACGGTCGCGACGCCCATCATCATCAGCGTCGTCATGAGTGCCTTCTTGCGGCCGATGCGGTCGCCGAGATGGCCGAAGATCACGCCGCCGAGCGGACGCGCGAAGAAGCCGACCGCGAACGTCGCGAACGATGCCATCGTGCTGACGAACGGGTCGTGCGACGGGAAATAGAGTTCGCCGAACACGAGCGCGGCGGCGGTCGCGTAGATGTAGAAGTCGTACCACTCGATCATCGTGCCGATGAACGCGGCCGTCGCGGCGCGTGCCGGCTGGCGGGCGGAAGGAAGGGACTGGGTCATGCGGGCTCCTGACGCGCGCCGCGGCGGGGCGACACGCAATATCGGGTGATGGCCGTCTGTCGCGGCCTCGCGCCGCACGCTGCGGCGCCCCTCCTTTATCGGCGGCCGCAAATCATTAGTCAAATTTCAAGTTATTATTCTCTGTATAAATTCAACTAATGACTGCCTCACGCCTCGCCCGGAGACCAGATGCGCCCCGACCTCGCCCCATTCCTGAACGACCGCCTCGACTGGAACCTGCTGCGCACCTACCTGGTGATCATGCAGGAGCGCAGCGTGAGCCGTGCGGCCGCGCGCCTGCACGTGACGCAGCCGGCCGTGAGCCAGGCGCTGCGGCGGCTCGAGGAGACGCTCGAGCGTCGGCTGATCGAGCGGCGCGGCGCACACTTCGCGCCGACGCCGGCCGGCGAAGCCGTGTACCGGATCGCGAGCGACATCTACGGCGGCATCTCGCGTCTCGAAACCGAAATCGACGACAGCACGGCCGACCTGACCGGCTCGATCCGGCTGCTGACGGTGAGCCGCATCGAATCGCCCGTCTACGACGAGTTCCTGGCGGAATTTCATCGCGCGTATCCGCGCATCGACCTGCAGATCGAAGTGATGCGCTCGTCGGACATCCTGTCGTCGCTGCTGCAGAAGACGGCCACGGCCGGGCTCGGCCTGTGCCGCACGCCGCACGACAAGCTGGAGATGCGCTGTTTCCTGCGCCAGCGCTATGCGATCTACTGCGGCCGCCATCACCGGCTGTTCGGGCAGACGCAGTTGCGGATGGACGACCTGCTCGCAGAGAACTTCGTGTCGTTCACGAGCGACCAGATCGGCGACAGCCTGTCGCCGCTCACCGTGTTCCGTGACCAGAAGGGCTTCACGGGCCGCATCGTCGCGTCGTCGCCGAGCCTCGAGGAAGTGCGGCGGCTGATCTTCGCGGGCTACGGAATCGGCTGCCTGCCCGAGCACATCGTGCGCGACGACATCGCGCAGCAGCGGCTGTGGCGGCTGCCGCCCGACGACGGGCTCGTCGACGTCGACGTGTTCCTGCTGTGGCATCGCGACCGCAAGATGAATGCGGCCGAGCATGCGTTTCTCGACGCGATGGAGCGCTGCATGCAGCGCTATTCGCTCGCGGAACGGCTCGGGAAATGACGGCGCGCATGCGCCGGCGGAAGGCGCCGGGCGCACGCGGTCCGGCCCGTCGGCAACGTCAGAAGCGATGCACGATGCCGAGCTGCACGCCGCGCGCATTCGCGCCCGGATACGCGAGCGGCAAGCCGGGGTTCGCTGCGCCGGCGAGCGTGTAGCCGGCCTGGTTGCGGTTGCGCAGGTACGACAGCGCGCCGTAGAAGCTCGTGCGCTTCGACAGGTCGTACTCGTACATCAGCCCGAGCTGGTCCGCATTGTTGCCTTGCGACGACTGGTCGTGCAGGTACGCATAACCGAGCGCGACAGTGTTCGCCGGGTTGAGCTGGTATTTGACCGACAGCCCGTACACGCGCGAATCGATGCCGAGGTCGGCCCACTTCACTGCCGAAAAGCCGCCGTACACGGTGGCCTTGCCGATCTCGTACGATGCGCCGGCCATGATCGTGCGATCGGTCGTGGTCGCCGTCGCGTTCTTCAACCACTGCCCCGCGACGAACGCGCCGAACGGCCCGTGTTCGTAGGTCAGGTCGAACTGCTGGCTGGAGCCGGCCGAGCGCACGCCGCCCGCATCGCCGAACCCGAAGTACAACCCGCCCTGGAAACCGGCGATCTCCGGGCTCTGGTACGACAGCGTGTTGCTCGTGCGGAACGCGAACACGGTCAGGTTGTCCATGCCGGACGCCTGCGTGACGCCGCCGAACGCATCCTGCCCGCCCTGGTCGTTGAACAGCGGCGAATTCTGCCGGCCCGCGCGCACCTTGCCCCACTGCCCTGCGATGCCGACCCACGCCTGCCGGTTGAACAAGCTGCCCGCACTCGCGAGCGAGCCGTTGTTCGGGTTGAAGCCGTTCTCCAGCGCGAACTCGATCTTCTGGCCGCCGCCGATATCCTCGCCGCCCTTCAATCCGAACCGGCTGCCCCACTGGCCACCCGAGTTGAGCGCCGCCGTATAGCCGTTACCCGTATTCACGACCTGCGCGAATTCGTCGATCACGCCGTACAGCGTGACGCCGTCCTGCGCGAGCGCGGTTCCCGATGCGGCGAGGCACGCGGCTGCGACCGTCGTGCGAAGACCGGCGTGCACCGGCCGCGCTCGGCAATCGCTGCCGTGCGCTTCAATATATTTAGTCATACTATTTAATAAACGAAGAATGAAACGATGCCGGGCGCGGCAATCACGCCGTACCGGTATCGCGGGAATGGGAATCGGTCGGGTCGGCCCGGCGCAGACGGCGCCGGGCTCGACGCTCAGGCCGGCAACGCGCCGGCCCGATGCGCGAGATGCGCGGTCAGTGGTGAACTTCGCCGCGTTCGAGCGGCAGGATCAGGCGTTCGGGAATGCTGCGACGAGACGCACGCGCGCCGATGTAATACAGCACGGCCGGCACGATCAGCCCGAGGATCCACGAGATGTCGGTACCGCCGAGCGCATCGACGAGCGGCCCCGTGTAGATGTGCGTCGACATGAACGGCAGCTGCACCAGGATGCCGATGACGTAGATCGCGATCGCCATCACGTTCCAGCGGCCGTAGCGGCCGTCCGGATCGGACAGCGCCGGCACGTCGTAGCGCGAGCGCGTGAAGCAGTAGTAGTCGACCAGGTTGATCGCGCTCCACGGCGTGAAGAACGCGAGCAGGAACAGGATGAACGCGGTGAATTCCTTCAGGAACGAATGACGGCCCGCGAGCGCGATCAGCGTCGACACGCAGATCATCCCGAAGATGTACACGAGGCGGCTCTTCGACGACACCGCGCCCTTGCCGCGGAAGCCGCTGACGATCGTCGCCATCGACATGAAGCTGCCATACGCGTTGAGCGCCGTCACGGTCACCTTGCCGAACGCGATGCTGAAGTACAGCAGCGCGGCCACGGCGCCCGTCGAGCCGAGCCCGACGATATACGACACTTCATGGTGCGCGAACTGGCTGCCGGCCAGCGCGGCCGCGAACACGCCGAACACCATCGCCGCCTGCGCGCCGATCACCGAGCCGAGGCCGACCGCGAGGAACGTCGCGACCGACGACGTCGAGCGCGGCAGGTAGCGCGAATAGTCGGCGACGTACGGGCCGAACGCGATCTGCCACGACGCGGACAGCGACATCGACAGCAGGAAGCTCGCGAGCGAGAAATGACGGTTGGCGAGCAACGCGCCGACGTCGTGGTTCGCGAACAGCTGCGCGAACATGTAGACGAACGCGACGATGCCGACCACGCTGGCGATCCGGCCGACGAAGTGGATCGCGCGGTAGCCGAACACGGTCAGCACGACGATCACGGCCGCGAACAGCAGGATGCCGGCTGCGTCGTCGACGTGCAGCAGCTGTGCGACGGCCTGCCCGGCCAGCACCGAGCCGCTCGCGGAAAAACCGATATACATCAGGCACACCAGGACGATCGGGATCATCGCGCCGTATACGCCGA
Source organism: Burkholderia sp. BCC1972 (assembly GCF_905339605.1). Classification (NCBI taxonomy): domain Bacteria; kingdom Pseudomonadati; phylum Pseudomonadota; class Betaproteobacteria; order Burkholderiales; family Burkholderiaceae; genus Burkholderia; species Burkholderia sp. BCC1972. Next base: position 13,982 of record NZ_CAJPGH010000032.1, read on the forward strand.
ACTGCACGCGGCTCGAAATCATCTGCGGCAGCCCGAGCTGCGGCCCCTGCGCGCCGTGCAGCGCCATCACGGCGCCGCCGACGAGCTGGCCGAGCAGCAGCGCGACCAGCGACCAGAACACGTCGCCGCCGAGCACGACCGCGAGTGCGCCCGTGACGATGGCCGTGATCTGCATGTTCGCCGACAGCCACAGCGTGAACTGGCTCAGCAGGCCGCCATGGCGCTCGGAATCGGGAATGAAGTCGATCGAGCGTACCTCGATCAGTCCGCCGGCTTTTCCACTGGAATTCGTTGACACGGGTCAATCTCCAAAATACTCAGGACCACACATGGTTTGAACGGGACAGGATGCTGCGAGCCGCCCTTTCGGCTCTGCGGGTGCGGGGCGCCGTGGATCGCCGGCATGCGCCACGCACGCACGGTCAGCACGCTGGCGCGCAAGCGGCACGACGTGTGCCGACATTGCCAGCGGATGATCTTGTATATACAACTTGCGAGATATCGGTAATTACCCGGAATCGACCGATTTTCGAAATCGTCCGAGCAAGCGTCGCGCAGGCGGGCCATTTCGCCGCCAGTCGGGCATCGTGAAAACGAAAGGTCAGGTACCGGCCGGTGCTGCCTGGTCAGGCTCGGCCGTCATGTCGCCGGCGGGAAACAGGTTCAGCATGCGCCGTGCGGCTTCGACGTCGCGCGTGTGCAGCCATTCGTCGTAATCGTCGCTGCGCAGGATCACGACGCCGCGCTTCTCGTCGCCGGGCCGATGCATTCGCGCGAACAGCGGATGAGCGTCGGCGTTCACCGTGAGCATCGTCATGCCGATGCATGCGCGCCCGTCGCCGTCTTCGTAGCGGCGCCAGATACCGGCGACGCAATACGGCTGCCAGCCGTCGATGCCGATCCGGTGCCACACGTTGCGGCCGGTCTCGTAGCACGGCTCGCAGATCCAGCGCACCGGGATCAGGCAGCGCTGGCCGCTGCGCCAGGCATTCGCGTAGAGACGCGACGTGCCGACCGTTTCCGTGCGCGCATTCACCGTGTCGAGCTTCTTTTTCTTCCGGCCGTGCTCGTCGAGCCGCTCGGGCTGCATGAATTTCGGCCAGAAGCCGAACACGGCCGCCACGACCGCGAGACCATTGCCGTCGGCGCAGGCGACGGGCGCCGCGTAATCGGGATACACGTCGGGTGCCCACGGGTCGCGACGATACAGATCGCCGATGCCGATCTTCAGTTCGCTGATGCCCGGGTCTTCACCGGGAGCGCGGTAGTGAGTGCACACGGTCGGGCGGACGATGGACGCAATGTCTCCATCGTAGATCAGCGCACATGCAGGGACGGCACTATCGCTTTGTATGACGAAACAGTTTTACAAACCGACGACGACCCGCGCGCCGGCCGCTCGATGCCGTCGCGCGCAGCCCGTTGCGCGTCAGACGAGCCGGTCCGATGCGACGACGTGAACGCCCGGCCGCGCGTCGATCGCGGCATCGACCAGCGCACGCGCGATCCGCGACGCGGGGTTCACGCGCCACTTCGCCGGCAGCACCGGCCCGAGCGCGTTCAGCGCAAACACGAACAGCCGTTCGCCGAACCTGAATTCATCGCGGCTGCCGCCGATCAGGCCCGGCCGCACATAGGTGAGCGATGCAAACCCGACGCCGGCCAGTGCCTGCTCCACCTCGCCCTTCACGCGGTTGTAGAAGATACGCGACGCGGCATCCGCGCCGAGTGCGGAATTCAGCACATAGGTCGGCGTGCCGTGCCGGTGCGCGTGGCGCGCGACCGCCAGCGGATAGTCGCGATCGACGCGCCGGAAGGCCGCCTGCGAGCCGGCGGCCCGCATCGTCGTGCCGAGCGTGCAAACGACCGCATCGGCCTGCCACCAGTCGGCCGCGTCGGGCAACTGGTCGAAATCGACCTCCAGCGCGCGCATCTTCGGATGCGGCGACAGCGGCCGGCGCGCGAGGACGACCACCTGATCGACCCGCGAATCGGCAAGCGCGACTTCGAGGACGTGGCGCCCGACGAGTCCGGTCGCGCCGACAAGCAGCAGTTTCATGTCCGCTTCTTCCGTGTGAAGCCTGCGTTGGCGGGCCCGATGCGGCCCGGTTTCCGGCTATCGACATGATCGTCGGCTGGCGCAGCGCCGGCAACCCTCCCCTCGTCTCGAAAAATTACGGCGCCATCAGGTGGGGGCCGGCGCGATGGAATGCGGCTTGGCTGGCGTGACATGCGCACCGGTCCGCGTGTCGCGCGCATTCACGCATTGCGCGGCGAGTGCATGGTCATCGAATGTGCCGCCGCCGCAGCACGAATCGGCATGGACGGCCCAAGCGCCGCCGATGCGTGCGTGACGCATCGGCAGCGCCTGTCAGGCTTGCCCGTCAGATGTGCAACGCGTGGCCGAGCGCACGCAGTGCGGCTTCCTGCAGCGCCTCGCCGAGCGTCGGATGCGCATGGATCGTGCCGCCGATGTCCTCCAGCCGCGCGCCCATCTCGAGCGACTGCGAGAACGCCGCGGCGAGTTCCGACACGCCGCGCCCAACGGCTTGCCAGCCGACGATCAGGTGATTGTCGCGCCGCGCGACGACGCGCACGAACCCGTCGGTCGCCTGCAGCGTCATCGCGCGCCCGTTCGCCGCGAACGGGAACGACGCGCTCTGGCAATCGACGCCGGCTGCATGCGCATCGTCCGGCGACCAACCGGCCGTCACGATCTCGGGATCGGTGAAGCACACGGCCGGGATCGACGCCGGCACGAACTGGCGGCGCCGGCCGGCAATCAGCTCGGCGACCATCTCGCCTTGCGCCATCGCGCGATGCGCGAGCATCGGCTCGCCGGCAACATCGCCGATCGCCCACACGTTGCGCATCGACGTCCGGCATTCGTCGTCGATCCGCAGCGCGCGGCCGTTGCGATCGAGCTGCAGCGTCTCGAGCCCGAAACCGTCGACGCGCGGCCGGCGGCCGACGGCCACCAGCACGCGATCGGCCGGCAGCACCTGCTCGGCGCCGTCGGCAGCCTGCACGCGCACCGCGCCGTGCTCCGCCAGCCCGAGCACCTTGTGGCCGAGCCACAGCCTGACCCCGAGCCGTGCGAGCGAATCGGCCACCGGCCGCCCGAGTTCCGCATCGTACGCAGGCAGCACGCGGTCGGCCGCTTCGACGATGCTGACGTCGACCCCGAGCTTGCGATAGACGGTCCCGAGTTCGAGCCCGATATACCCGGCCCCGACGACGACCAGCCGCTTCGGCAGCGTCGCGGGCGACAGTGCCTCGGTCGACGACACGACGTGCCCGCCGAACGGCATCGTCGGCAGCGCGACCGGCTCGGAACCGGTCGCGAGCAACAGGTGTTCGCAACTGATCCGCACCGAATGGCCGCCGGTGACGACATCGACGGTCTTGCCGTCCACCACGTGTGCATCGCCATGCAGCACGCGCACGCCGTTCTTCTTGAGCAGCGCGCCGACGCCGCGCGTCAGCCGGTCGACGATGCCATCCTTCCACGCGACGCTTTTCGCAATGTCGATCTCGGGCGTGCGCACGCGGATCCCGAGCGCGCCCTCGCCCGCATGACCGCACGCCTGTTCGAACGCGTCGGCCACGTGGATCAGCGCCTTCGACGGAATGCAGCCGATATTCAGGCACGTGCCGCCGAGCCGTTCGCGCTCGACCAGCACGGTCGGGATGCCGAGCTGGCCGGCGCGGATCGCGGCGACGTAGCCGCCCGGGCCGCCGCCGATGACGAGCAAGGTGGTGTGTTCGTTCTTCATCGCGCTCACTCCACGAACAGCAGGGCCGGGCGTTCGAGCACCGCGCGCACGGCCTGGATGAATTCGGCCGCGTCCGCGCCGTCGACGACGCGATGATCGAACGACGACGACAGGTTCATCATCTTGCGCGCGACGACCGCGCCGTCGCGGATCATCGGCCGCTCGACGATCCGGTTCACGCCGACGATGCCGACCTCCGGATGATTGATGACCGGCGTCGACACGATGCCGCCGAGCGCACCGAGGCTCGAGATCGTGATCGTCGAACCGCTCAGCTCGTCGCGCTGCGCGCGGTTCGCGCGCACTGCATCGGCGAGCCGTGCGATTTCCGCCGAGATCGACCACACGTCGCGCGCTTCCGCATGCCGCAGTACGGGTACCGTGAGGCCGCCGTCCGTCTGCGTCGCGACGCCCATGTGCACCGCACCGTAGCGCGTGACGACGCCCGCTTCGTCGTCGAAGCGCGCGTTGATCTGCGGGAAGTCGCGCAGCGCGATCACCATCGCGCGGATCAGCAGCGGCAGCGGCGTGAGCTTGCCGCGCGTATCGCCGTGGCGCCGGTTCAGTTCCGTGCGCAACGATTCGAGCTCGGTGACGTCGATTTCCTCGACGTAGCTGAAGTGCGGGATGCGGCGCTTGGCTTCCTGCATCTTGCGCGCGATCGCACGCCGCAAGCCGATCACCGGCACGTCCGTTTCGTCGTTGCGCTCCTCGTAGCCATGCGTGTGCGACGCACGCGCCGCGCCACCGCCGGAGCCCGCATATGCGTCGAGATCCGCATGCAGGATCCGCCCTGCTTCACCGGTGCCGCGCACATAGCGCAGCTCGATCCCCATGTCCCATGCGCGCTGACGCACGGCCGGCGACGCGAGCGGCCGTTCGCCCGGCGCGAGCGCCGCGCGCGGCTGCGTCGTAGATTGCGCCGCACGACGCGGCTCCGCGGGTGCGCGCTGCGGCGCGGGCCGGGCGGGCGGTTCGGCCGGCACCTCGGCCGCCGGCTTCGACGGCGCCGCCGCGACCGCGACCGGTGCGGTTTCCACCTTTGTTTCTCGCACCGGTGCGCCGGCCTTCAGGTTGCCGCTGCCTTCGACCTCGAGCCGAATCAGCTCGCTGCCGACCGCCATCATCTCGCCGATCCGGCCGCCCAGTTCGAGCACCTTGCCCGTCACCGGCGACGGAATCTCGACCGCCGCCTTGTCGGTCATCACGTCGGCGAGCGGCTGGTCTTCCTTGATTACCTGCCCGACTTCCACATGCCAGGCCACCAGCTCGACCTCGGCAATCCCTTCGCCGATATCCGGCATCTTGATGACATGAATCCCCATCTCACGCCTCCATCACGCGTCGCAACGCTTCACCGACCCGGGTCGGGCCCGGAAAGTACGCCCATTCCTGCGCATGCGGATACGGCGTGTCCCAGCCTGTCGTGCGCTCGACCGGCGCTTCGAGGTGATAGAAGCAGTGCTCCTGAACCAGCGACACGAGTTCCGCGCCATAACCGCAGGTGCGCGTCGCCTCGTGCACGACGACGCAGCGCCCGGTCTTGCGCACCGACGCGACGACCGTGTCGAGGTCGAGCGGCCACAGCGTGCGCAGGTCGATCACCTCCGCATCGATGCCCGTCTCCTCGGCCGCGGCGAGCGACACGTGCACGGTCGTGCCGTACGTCAGCACCGTCACGTCGCTGCCGGGCCGCACGATGGCGGCCGTATCGAGCGGCACCGTGTAGTAGCCCTCGGGCACCGCGCTCGCCGGATGCTTGAGCCACGACGTGACCGGCCGTTCGTGATGACCGTCGAACGGCCCGTTGTACAGCCGCTTCGGCTCGAGGAAGATCACCGGGTCATCGTTTTCGATCGATGCGATCAGCAACCCTTTCGCGTCGTACGGATTCGACGGCATCACCGTGCGCAGCCCGCACACCTGCGTGAACATCGCCTCCGGGCTCTGGCTGTGCGTCTGGCCGCCGTAGATGCCGCCGCCGCACGGCATGCGGATCGTCATCGGCGCGGTGAACTGGCCGGCCGAGCGATAGCGCAGCCGCGCGCCTTCCGACACGATCTGGTCGGACGCAGGGTAGAAATAGTCGGCGAACTGGATCTCGCACACGGGGCGCAGCCCGTACGCGCCCATCCCGACCGCCGCGCCGACGATCCCGCCTTCTGAGATCGGTGCATCGAACACGCGCGACTTGCCGTATTTGTTCTGCAGTCCTTCGGTACAGCGGAATACGCCGCCGAAGTACCCGACGTCCTGCCCGAACACGACCACGTCGCTGTCGCGGCCGAGCATCACGTCCATCGCGGAGCGCAGCGCCTGGATCATCGTCATCGGCTGCGTCGCCGTACCTGTCTCGTGTTGCGCCATGATCATGCTCCCAGTTCCTGGCGCTGACGGCGCAGGTGCGCGGGCAGCTCCTTGTACACGTCGTCGAACATCGAGGCCGGCGATGGAATCCGGTCGTCGGCCAGCGTCCCGTATTTCTCCGCTTCCTTCTGCGCGGCGATCACCTCGGCTTCGAGCTCGGCCGTCAGCGCGTCGTGCGCGCTGTCCGACCAGATGCCCTTCACGATCAGGTGACGCTTGAAGCGCTCGATCGGGTCGCCGAGCGGGAAATGGGACCAGTCGTCGCTCGGCCGGTACTTGGTCGGGTCGTCCGACGTCGAGTGCGCCCCCGCACGGTAGGTGACCCACTCGATCAGCGTCGGGCCGAGATTGCGGCGCGCGCGTTCGGCCGCCCAGCTCGACGCCGCGTAGATCGCGAGGAAATCGTTGCCGTCGACGCGCAGCGACGCGATCCCGCAGCCGACGCCGCGCCCGGCGAAGGTCGTGCCCTCGCCGCCCGCGATCGCCTGGAACGTCGAGATCGCCCACTGGTTGTTGACGACGTTCAGCACGACCGGTGCGCGGTACACGTGCGCGAACGTCAGCGCGGTGTGGAAGTCGGCTTCGGCCGTCGCGCCGTCGCCGATCCACGCGGACGCGATCTTCGTGTCGCCCTTGATCGCCGACGCCATCGCCCAGCCGACCGCCTGGATGAACTGCGTCGCGAGGTTGCCGGAAATGGAGAAGAAGCCGGCTTCGCGATCCGAATACATCACCGGAAGCTGACGGCCCTTCAGCGGGTCGCCCTCGTTCGACATCAGCTGGCAGATCATCCGCTCGAGCGATACGTCGCGCGCGATCAGGATGCTCTGCTGCCGGTAGGTCGGGAAGCACATGTCGCCGTCGCGCAGCGCCATCGCGTGCGCGGTGCCGATCGCCTCTTCGCCGAGGCTCAACATGTAGAAGGAGATTTTCTTCTGGCGCTGCGCGATCATCATGCGCGCGTCGAAAATGCGGGTCTTGAGCATCGCGCGCAGCCCGGCGATCAGTCGCGCATCGTCGAGATCGGGCGCCCACGGGCCGACGGCCTTGCCGCTGTCGTCGAGCACGCGCACCAGGCTGCGGGCGAGGTCGGCGGTGTCTGCCGCGGCTACGTCGATCGGCGGGCGGCGGACTGCGCCGGCCGGCGATAGATGCAGATAGGAAAAATCCGTCTTGCAGCCCGGGCGCCCGGTGGGCTCCGGCACATGCAGACGCAATGGCTCTGACAGGCTCATCGTGTCGTCTCCACGCTCGATTGTGTCTCACGCTGATTAGGAACGCGCGGCCGGTTGCCGGCCTGCGCGCGGGCTGACGCGCGGATAAGCACGTCAACCTTGGAAATCTATGCCTTGCGGCGCCGGACGTCGATGTCCAAGCCGCTCGATTGCAGTGAGCAGATTTGCCATGTCGGGCGCGGGAGGGAGGCCCGGCGGGCCTGTCCCGGCTGGCGGCCGCTCGATGCCATGCTGCGCTGCATCGAGCGTTGACGGGAATGGGCAGACAATGAGCGTGCCGCAGCCGGTGGCGGCCAGGTCGGACGAATCTCGAGCTTGCCCGGGGGGATACCTCCCCGCCTCCGGGCAAACTTCGGGTTCAGTGTCCTTGTGCAGGTGTGAATACGCCGCGAAAGCGCATCTTCCCCGACGCGAGGCGGTCGTAGGCTTCGGTCGCGTCGTCCAGTGCGAATGTCTCGACGATCGGCTTGACCCGGCCTTTGGCGGCAAGCTCCAGCACTTCGCTCAGATAGCGCAAACCGCGATGCGTGGAGCCGATGACCTGCTGACGCATCATGTGGAACGGCTTGCGCGCCGACGCGATCGAGAACGGCTTCGTGAAGTCGAGCCCGCAGAGGATCACGCGGCCGTCGACCCGCAACCCGGCCATCGCTTCCTCTGCAGTACTGAATTCGTTGGTCGTGACGAGCAGCACGTCTGCGCCGCCTGCCTCGCGAAGTTCTTCGCCGTTCGCGACGACCTGGTCCGCGCCCAGCCGGATCGCCAGTTCGCGCTTGTCCTCGGAGTGCGTGATCGCGATGGTCTCGAAACCGCAGGCCCGCGACAGCTGCAGCGCCACGTGTCCCAATCCGCCGATGCCGAGCACGGCGACCTTCTCATGCGGTTGCGGCGCCGCGTCGCGCAAGCCGCTCCACGTCGTGTAGCCGGCGCACATCATCGGCGCGGCATCGACATAGGTCAGTCCGTCGGGCAGCAGCACCGTCCCCTCGGCCGCGACGGCGATGTACTCCGCATGTCCGCCCTGCGCAGCAAACCCGGTGGTCCGCGGCGCGTCGCAGTTCACGGCCGTCTGACCGGAAAGCGGACGATTCTCGCGACAGTACGCGCAGCGCCCGCATGCGGACTGCACCCACGTCGTGCCGATCCGGTCGCCCACCTTGCGCGCATGGACGCCGGCACCGACTTCGACAATTTCGCCGACGACCTCGTGGCCGGGTGTCTGCGGGTAAATGTCGCCGCCGTAACCTTGCGTTGCCCAGACATCCGTGTAGCACATCCCCGACGCATGAACCTTCACCAGCACCTGCCCCGGCCCGGCTACCGGCACCGGCACTTCCCACACTTCCCAGGGGCGATTGGCGCCGGTCATCACGACCGCCTTCATCTTCATTGCTTGCTCCTTTTCAACCGAACGTAGGGTGCATTGGTCCGCCTGCGCACGCAGCCGCCGCGGCGCGGGCGCCGCAGCCGGCCGTTGCGTTGACGGACGCCCTAGTCTAAATAAGGCGCATTATCATGACAATCTCGCCAATCTTTACGTCACGATGAATTCCGCTCATCAATTGAAAAGCGGCGATCTCCTCTCGCTCAACGTGTTCCTTGCCGCGGCAACGCACCTCAGCTTTCGCGCGGCATCGATCGAGCTCGACGTCACGCCGTCTGCGATCAGCCATTCGATCAAGAGCCTCGAGCAGCGCCTGGGCGTTCGCCTGTTCAACCGCACGACCCGCAGCGTGTCGCTGACGGATGCCGGCGAGCGCCTCCTCGAGAAACTCCGTCCGGCAATCTCGTCGGTGGCCGACGCGATGCTCGCGGTCGACGGGATGCGCGACACGCCCAGCGGCACCGTGCGCATCAACGCCAGCGAAGGCGCGATCCGCATGGTGCTGAAGCCGGTGCTCGCGCGCTTCCTGCGCGACTACCCGCAGGTTCATCTCGACATCGTGACGGACGGGAAACTCGGCGACATCGTCGCCGGCGGATTCGATGCGGGGATCCGGCTGGCCGAAGCCGTGCCGCAAGACATGATCGCGGTTCGCGTGTCCGAACCGGTGCGGTTCGCCGCCGTCGCTTCACCGGCCTATTTCGCCGCGCGCGGGCGCCCCGGCGTCCCGCAGGATCTGCACCGGCACGACTGCATTCGCTTTCGCTTCGACAGCGGCGCGATCTACCGCTGGGAGTTCGAGCGCCGTGGCGTCGTTGAAACGGTCAATGTCGGCGGCCCGCTCACGCTGACCGACCAGCCCTTGATGGTCGATGCCGCGATCGACGGCATCGGGATCGCGTTCGTGCCCGATCATCTCGTCCACGATGCACTGCGCGACGGGCATCTCGAACGTGTGTTGACCGACTGGTGTCCGGTCATGCCGGGACTGTGCCTGTATTACCCCGGCCATCGCCATGTTTCCGGCGGGTTGCGCGCGCTGATCGACACGTTGAGGGTTCAGTCGGCAAGCGCCGGTCCGGAACGCCGCGCGGCCGGGCGCCCCGAATAACGAAACGATAGGGAGCCCGCTCGCCGCGCGTTCAGGTGCTGCGGCGCGACCGCAACTGCACACCCTGCAACACGGCACCAAGCACGAAGATGCCCAGCCACGCGACGAGCGACCCGCGCACGATGGGAGATTCGGGACCGTCCGCAAGCGGATGACCGATCGGCAACCGCGTCAGCGTCTCGTTGATCCCGGGAACCAGCAACAGAAAGAAACTGAACGAAAATGCGAACTGGGCCAGGTACGGCCGCGCGCGCCCCAGCATTTCGATGCGCGGAACGAGGAGTCCGCCCGCTGTCGCGATCAGCGCCAGGATGCCGAGGGCATGCCCGGCATTGAAGCCGCCCGTGCTGGACAAGCCAAACGACGTGAACACCGATATCACCATTCCTGCGACGTAAAGCCTGGCTGACCGCGTCGTGCTGTCGATCTTCTGATATCGGGCGAAGCTGTAGAGGCCCGCGGCGAACGTCGCGAGGCTGACGATGGTGTGACCGGCACCCAGAGTGGAAATGGGATGAGGCATAAGACGACGACTCCTTCTGAAAAAATCGGCCCCGATCGCCGCGACACGGGTGCCCCCACGGCACACGGAAGCATTCGAGCGGCCTTGCATTTCACTTGCTCCGCATGCAGCCAGATTGTCCCGATCGTGCGGGCTCTCCGGGATCGGTCAAATGACCGACCCCGGACAGCGTCACGCAACTGGGGGCCCCGCGCTGTCGCGTATGATCGGTCACTCGTCCCCGCGATTTTCCAAGCCGAACCCGATGTTCAACACCGAAGCCAGCCACGCCGCACTGCGCATATTCGATTCCGTGAAGGCCATCGCTTTCATCGGCGACCTGAGCATGGGACAACCGACCGACCACTCGCTTCGCACCGCGTGGCTGGGGGTACGCCTCGCGGACGCAGCAGGACTGGGCGCATCGGTTTGCAATACGGTTCGTGAGGCGTCGCTGCTTCGCTGGTCGGGTTGCACGGCGAATGCACCCGGTTTCGCGGAAGTGTTCGGCGACGACATCGCGATCCGCACGGCGATGCTCGAGAACAGGGCCGGCATGGCCGAGGCAATCGAAAGCGCCGGCGCGTCGATGATGAAACTCGCACGGATTCACTGCGAAGTATCCGGCGAGGTCGCGCAAATACTGGGGCTCTCGACAGCGACGGAAACGGCGCTGCGCCATATTTTCGCGGCGTGGGACGGCAACGGCTTCCCGGCACAACTCGCACGCGAACAGGTACCCGTTGCCGTGCCGGTCGTTGCGCTTGCCGGCGATCTGGAGGTGTTGAGTCGCACATATGGCGTCGAGCCGGCCCTGGGGCTGATCAGGCAGCGTGCAGACTCGCGGTATCCGGCGCACCTCGTCGATACGACGGTTCGTCACGCGGAGGCCTGGCTGGCGGAACTGGCGCGCTCGTCGCCGGCCGAGTTCGATATCGCACTGGCAACGTCCGATATGCAGCGGATGACATCCGCGGAACTGATCGCCGACATCGTCGACCTGAAATTGCCGTGGATGACGGGGTTTTCACGTGCCGTCGCGACGACGGCGGCCGACTGTCATGCGCGACTCAAACCGGATGATGCGGGGCGTTCGCTCGTTTACCTGGCCGGACTGATTCACGGCATCGGCAGGGCCGCCGTGCCGAACGACGTATGGAACCTGCCCGCGACGCTGCCGGCAAGCGCGTGGGAGAAGGTGCGGCTGGTACCGTACTGGACCGAACGCGCCGGCAAGCAATCCGGCGCGCTGAGCCAGGCCGCCCTGCTTGCGTCGCTTGCGTACGAGCGGCTGGACGGTTCAGGATATTTCCGCGGCGCTCACGCCCCGGCGTTGACGCTGGAAGCGCGCGTACTGGCGGCGTCGGTCGCGTGGGTCGCGTTGCGATCGCCGCGCCCCTGGCGCGCCGCGCTGCCCGACGACGCGGCCACCCGCCTGCTGCGGGACGAAGCGGCCAATGGCCGGCTATGCGGCGAAGCGGTCGGCGTGCTGACGTCGGCATCGATCCCCGTCGCCCGACGCGTATCCAGAAACGCGCCGGCCGGTGCCGGCCTGTCCGAGCGAGAGATCGACGTGCTGCGTGTGATCTCGCGCGGAGCGAGCAACAAGGAGGCTGCGCGGGAACTGACCATCAGCCCGAGCACGGTACGCACGCACGTCGAAAGCGTGTTTCGCAAGCTTGGCTGTTCGACGCGCGCAGCAGCGACGCTCAAGGCATCGTCAATGGGCCTGATCTGAAGGCGTGGCGCCGGTTTGCGTCGACGACGCTAGCCGCACGGCCCGGTGTCCGGTACGCCGCCCGCCTGAATCGGGTCGTCATGCGTGCGAAAGAGGCATGCTCCTGCCTGCCCGCTTATTGCGGCGCGCGATCGATCATGCGTCGGGGCGCAAGAGGTCGAAGCGGCTGTCGGGCGTCACGTATGCATAGGCCGACGGGCCGCCCGCACGAAGAATGATGCCCGCGCCGAACGTGTCGAAGATGCCGTCCTTCAGCAGATCACGGCGGATATGGACGGCGACGACCTCGCCCAGCACCAGCGTGGCCGGCGTCTCGACACCGCGATGATCGCGCAGGCGGATCACGTCGGTCACCTTGCATTCGAAATTCACACCGCTTTCCGCGACGCGCGGCACGTCGACGAGGCGCGACGGCACCGCCGTCAAGCCACCGAGTTCGAATTCGTTCACGTCGTACGGCACCGCCGCACAGGTCTGGTTCATCCGCTCGGCGAGATCGCGCGTCGCAAGGTTCCACACGAACTCGCCGGTTTCCTGCACGTTGCGCAGGCTGTCCTTCGCGGCGGTGCTCGAAAAACCGATGATCGGCGGGCGATAGTTGAACGCGTTGAAGAAACTGTACGGCGCGAGGTTCAGCGTGCCGTCGCTGCCGCGGGACGAGATCCAGCCGATCGGGCGCGGACCGACGATCGCGTTCAACGGATCGTGCGGCAGCCCGTGGCCTTGCGAGGGTTCGTAATAGTGATGGGTCGAGTCGGTCATGACGGATCGGATGGCGAGAGGCGAACGACGGGGAAGCCGTCGGCGGAACGCGTTTGGCGGTGGCGACGCAGGCGCCGGTGCGACGTGCGTGCCAGTATCACATGGTGTCGCTTTCGGCGCAGTGAAGTGCATCGTGAACCGCGCTGGCGTGCCGCGGCAGATGCCTGCGCCAAATAAAAAAACCCGCGAGCGCTGTATTTCTCGCGGGTTTTTTCACCTACATCGAATCGATTCGCGTCAACGCAATCGATGGTGCCGGGGACCGGACTTGAACCGGCAAGCCAGTTAAGGCGGCGGATTTTCGTCACACTGCTTCTTTCAAAGCCGGCGTCGCGTGAGCGATGCCGTTCGTGCGCTGGACTATGCCTTCACCGTCGCGCGCGGGCGTGACCGCTGCCCGTGCGCCTTAGGCGCCCCCCGTCTAGTCTCTACACCTTCCTCGCGAATACCGCGAGGCTTGGCTCGGCGTTGCCTCGATGCGCACATCAGGGGTTTCGCCGAATTTGAAGGGTTCTGCACCGACCGTTTCCGACCGGGCACTCAATCGTTTAAGTCCGCTATGTTTACCAATTTCATCACCCCGGCAAGAGGGCGGACGCGATTCTACCATTGCTTGCGCATGCGTTCCCTTATTCCGCCGCGCTCCTCGCGCCCGGCGCGTGTCATCACCACCGATACGACACATCCGCCGATTTTCTCCCGCGCCGCAACATCCCCGATACAATCGGGTCCGCGTCGTCCGACGGCCCCAACCGTCTGACGTTTGTATCGTGCTTCTTGCGAAACAAGCGTCGCTTGCGTCATCGCGAAGTCACAAACGTTTTCGATAATTTCCCGGCCGAAAACGTTTACATCGCATGACTTCATGACCTCGACCATCAAGGACGTCGCTGCCCTCGCGGGCTTCTCGATCGCCACCGTCTCGCGTGCGATCAATGCCCCGCATACCGTCAGCCCCGCCACGCTGCAAACGATCCGCACCGCGATCGAAACGCTGCAGTTCCGCCCGAGCCCGCTCGGCCGCCAACTGCGCGGCGAGCGCACGCGGCTCGTCGGCGTCGTCGTGCCGACGCTGTCGAACCCCGTGTTCGCCGACTGCCTGCAAGGCATCGACGCGCTCGCGACCGCGGCCGGTTTCAAGCTGATCCTGATGACGACCGAATACGACGCGGCGCGCGAGCGTCACGCGATCGAGACGCTGCGCGAGCAGCGCGTCGAAGGGCTGATCCTCACCGTCGCCGATGCGGACACGCACCCGCTGCTCGACATGCTCGACCGCGACGGGCCGCACTACGTGCTGATGCACAACGACACGCAACGCCGCCCGTCGGTATCGGTCGACAACCGCCGCGCCGCGTATGACGGCGTGCAACGGCTGACCGCGCACGGCCATCGCCGCGTGCTGATGCTGGCCGGCTCGCTCGCCGCGTCGGACCGCGCACGCCAGCGTCATCTCGGTTATGCGCAGGCGCTCGAGGAAGTCGGCGTGGCCGCGCTGCCGCCCGTCGAAGTCGACTTCAACGCGCCCGAGCTGCCCGATGCGGTGCTCGCGCATCTCACCGCGCACGCCACGCGTCCGACCGCCCTCTTCTGCAGCAACGACCTGCTCGCGATGGTCGTGATGCGCGGCCTGCGCCGCGCGGGTTTCTCGATTCCCGACGACCTGTCGGTGCTCGGCTTCGACGGCATCGCGATCGGCGAGTTGCTCGCGCCGCCGCTCGCGAGCGTCGCGACGCCGAACCGCGACATCGGCCGCCACGCGTGGCAGCGCCTCGTCGAATGTATCGGCGGCGCGGCGATCGAGCGCACGTCGACGATCCTGCCGCACACGGTGCGCGACGGTGCGACGATTGCGCCGCCGGCCACCGACCTGCAACTGCGCAACGCCTGAGCGCCGAACGCACGCGCCGCGCGGCCACACATACCCAATAACCACACCACCCCAGCGTCACACCCACTCGCCCGGAGATTCACCGTGTCCTTTCGCCTGACCTCGCTGCTGCGCGCGCTCGCCGCGCCGCTCGCCTGCACCGCGCTCATCGCCGGCGCGCCTGCCGCCCACGCCGACGAAACGGCGATCTGCTACAACTGCCCGCCCGAATGGGCCGACTGGGCCGCGCAGATCGCGGCGATCAAGCAGAAGACCGGCATCCGCGTGCCGTTCGACAACAAGAACTCGGGCCAGTCGATCGCGCAACTGATCGCCGAGCAGAAGAGCCCGGTCGCCGACGTCGTCTACCTCGGCGTGTCGTCGGCGTTCCAGGCGAAGGACAAGGGCGTGATCGCGCCGTACAAGCCCGCGCACTGGAACGACATCCCCGCGAACCTGAAGGATCCGCAAGGCTACTGGTTCGCGATCCACTCGGGCACGCTCGGCTTCTTCGTGAACAAGGACGCGCTCGACGGCAAGCCGGTGCCGCGTTCGTGGGCCGATCTGCTGAAGCCCGAATACAAGGGCATGGTCGGCTATCTCGATCCGTCGAGCGCATTCGTCGGCTACGCCGGTGCGGTCGCCGTCAACCAGGCGCTCGGCGGCAGCCTCGACAACTTCAAGCCGGGCCTCGACTGGTTCCACAAGCTGAAGGCGAACGCGCCGATCGTGCCGAAGCAAACGGCCTATGCGCGCGTGCTGTCCGGCGAGATTCCGATCCTGCTCGACTACGACTTCGATGCGTATCGCGCGAAGTACAAGGACAACGCGAACGTCGAGTTCGTGATTCCGAAGGAAGGCACGATCGCGGTGCCGTATGTGATGAGCCTCGTGAAGGGCGCGCCGCACGATGCGAACGGCAAGAAGGTGCTCGACTTCGTGCTGTCCGACGAAGGTCAGAAGCAGTGGGCCAACGCTTACCTGCGCCCGGTGCGCGCGCAGACGCTCGGCGCCGACATCGCCGCGAAGTTCCTGCCGGCGAGCGAATACGCACGGGCGAAGCCGGTCGACTTCGGCAAGATGGCGGCCGGCCAGCAAGCGTTCGGCCAGCAGTACCTGCAGATCATGCAGTAAGCCGCGGGACGCAACCGATGCTCGACCTGACTTTCCCGCTGCGCTGGCGCATCGCGCTCGTCGCGCCGGCGCTGGCGGTGTTCGCCGCGTTCTGGCTGCTGCCGATGGCGTCGCTCGTGCAAGTGTCCGCCGACGGCGCGTTCTTCTCGCACTACGCGGCGCTGCTCGGCAATGCACGTTACATGAGGAGCCTCGGCGAGACGGTGGCGCTGTCCGCGGGCGTCACGCTCGCGACGCTCGCGCTGTCGACGATCTCGGGCCTCCTGCTCGCGCGCCGCGAATTCGCCGGCAAGCGCGTGCTGCTCGCGCTGCTGACGTTTCCGCTCGCGTTCCCGGGCGTCGTCGTCGGCTTCATGGTGATCATGCTCGCCGGCCGCCAGGGGCTGATCGGGATGCTGTCGGCGAAACTCACCGGCGACAAGTGGGTATTCGCGTACTCGGTTGCGGGCCTGTTCATCGGTTACCTGTACTTCTCGATTCCGCGCGTGATCGTCACCGTGATCGCGGCGGCGTCGAAGCTCGACGCGTCGCTCGAGGAAGCCGCCCGTTCGCTCGGCGCGTCGCCATGGCGCATCTTCGTCGACATCGTGCTGCCCGCGCTCGCGCCGGGCCTGATCGCGGCCGGCGCGATCTGCTTCGCGACCGCGATGGGCGCATTCGGCACCGCGTTCACGCTCGCCACCGACCTGAACGTGCTGCCGATGACGATCTATACCGAGTTCACGCTCAACGCGAACATCGCGACGGCGGCCGGCCTGTCGATCGTGCTCGGCATCGTCACCTGGGCCGTGCTCGCGCTCGCGCGCCGTTTCACCGGCCACACCGCCGCCGCCGCGGCCTGAGGATTTACGCATGCAATCGCTTTCCGGCTCTTCCGCGCCGTCACCGTCACCGTCACCGGCGCCCGCTCCCGCGCAGGCGAACGGCGTCGCGCGCCGCGCGCCGCGCGTCACGGGTGCACGCGCGATCGCCGCGCTTCAATGGGGCGTCACGCTGCTGCTGTGCGCGTTCCTGATCGTGCCTGTCGTGATGTCCGTGCTCGCGGGCCTGACCGTCAACTATTTCCGCGGCCTGTCGAGCGGCCTCACGCTGCGCTGGCTCGAACAGGTGTGGCAGCAGTATCACGGCTCGGTCGCGCTGTCGTTCTACGTGGCATTCGCGACGCTCGCGATCGTGCTCGTCACCGGCGTACCGGCCGGCTATGCGCTCGCGCGCAGCAAGCACCGCGTCGCCCGTGCGATCGAGGAAGCGCTCGTGCTGCCGGTCGCGCTGCCGGGGCTGGCTTCGGCGCTCGCGCTGCTGGTGGTGTACGGCGGCTTCACCGCGTTCCGGATGAGCCTGTGGTTCATCGTCGTCGGCCATGTCGTGTTCACACTGCCGTTCATGGTGCGCGCGGTGGCCGCCGTCGCGGCCGGTGCCGACCTGCGCACGCTCGAGGAAGGCGCGGCGAGCCTCGGTGCGTCGTTCGTCACGCGCTTTATCACGATCGTGCTGCCGAACCTGCGCCCCGGCATCGTGGCAGGCGCGCTCGCGGTGCTCACGCTGTCGATCGGCGAATTCAACCTGACGTGGATGCTGCATACGCCCGATACCAAGACGCTGCCGGTCGGGCTCGCCGATACCTATGCGTCGCTGCGCCTCGAAGTCGGCAGCGCGTACACGATCCTGTTCCTGCTGATGACGCTGCCGCTGCTCGTGGCGATGCAGTGGCTCGGCGTCGATCCGTCCGGCACGCGCGCGCTCAAGAAGCGCCCGCGCTGAATTTTTCGCAGACATGAAACTCGATTCCACTCCCATCACGCTGACCCGCTGCGCAAAAACGTTCCGCGGCATCCGCGTGCTCGAACCGCTCGACCTGTCGATCGGCGCGGGCGAAACACTCGTGCTGCTCGGGCCGTCCGGCTGCGGCAAGACGACGACGCTGCGCCTGATCGCGGGCCTCGACACGCCGGACGCCGGCGGCACGATCGCGTTCGGCAACGACGACGTCACCGCGCTGCCGATCGAGCGCCGGCAGGTCGGCATGGTGTTCCAGAACTACGCGCTGTTTCCGAACCTGACGGTGCGCGGCAACGTCGGCTACGGGCTGAAGATCCGCAAGACAGAGCCGCGCGCGCTGCGCGAACGCGTCGACGAGCTGCTCGCGATGATGCGGCTCGACGCACATGCGGACAAACCGGTCGATCAGCTGTCCGGCGGCCAGCGGCAGCGCGTCGCGCTGGCGCGCGCGCTCGCGGTGCGGCCGCGCGTGCTGCTGCTCGACGAACCGCTGACCGCGCTCGATGCGAAGCTGCGCGACGTGCTGCGCCGCGAGATGAACGCGCTGCTGCGCGAGCTTGGCGTGACGACCGTCTACGTGACGCACGACCAGGCCGAGGCGATGGAACTCGGCGACCGGATCGTCGTGATGGGCGCGGGCCGCATCGAGCAGATCGGCACGCCGCGCGACATCTACTACCACCCGGCGAACCGCACGGTCGCGCAGTTCATCGGCACGCTGAACCGGCTGGCCGGACAATGGCGCGACGGCGCGCTGGTGACGACAGGCGGCGCGATCGCAACGCCGCATGCCGCCGACGAATGGTTCTTCCGCCCCGAGGACGCGCAGCTCGCCGATCCCGCGCATGCGCCGCTACGCGGCGCGGTCGGCGCGTGTGCGTTCCTCGGCGAGCGCACGCGGCTCACGATCGAGCATGCGGCGCCCGACGCGCTCGTGATCGACGTGCCCGGCCGCATCGCGCTCGCACGCGGCACGGCGGTCGGCCTCACGATCGCGCCGGAAGGCCTGATCGCGCTCGGCGCGTAATCCGTCGTTCGGGCATCATTCATGCAGCACCCCACGGCGGCGCACGACGCCGCCCCCACAACAACCAGACGATTCCGAGAAACTTCGATGCTGCTTGCTCAAATCAGCGATCTCCACATCAAGCGGCCGGGCCAGCTCGCGTACCGGCGCGTCGACACGGCGGCCGCGCTCGCGCGCTGCATCGCGAAGCTGAACGCACTCGAGCCGCGCCCCGACGCCGTGCTCGTCACCGGCGACCTCACCGACTTCGGCCACGATGAAGAGTACGGCAACCTGCGCGGGCTGCTCGCCGCGCTCGAGATTCCGTACTACCTGATGATCGGCAATCACGACGACCGCGCCGGGCTGCGCCGCGCGTTTGCCGAGCGCGCAGAACTGCACGACGGCGAATTCGTGCAGTACGCGCTCGACGTCGGCGCGGTGCGCGTGCTGGCACTCGACTCGCAGGTGCCCGGCGCAAGCCACGGCGACCTGTGCGACGCACGGCTCGCCTGGCTCGCCGCCCAGCTCGACGCCGCACGCGACCGGCCGGTGATCGTCGCGCTGCATCACCCGCCGTTCGTGGCAGGCATCGGCCACATGGACAAGCTGCGCCTCGCGCCCGCCGCTTCCGCGAAACTCGACGCGCTGCTGCGCGGTCATCCGAACGTCGAGCGCGTGCTGTGCGGTCACGTGCACCGCACGATGTTCACGCGCTTCGGCGGCACGCTTGCGTCGGCGGTGCCGTCGCCCGCGCACCAGGTCGCATTCGACCTGCGGACCGACGCGCCGTCGGCATTCCGGCTCGAACCGCCCGCGTTCGCGGTCCATCGTTACACGCCCGAAACGGGCATGACGTCGCACCACGTGTACGTCGACGAAGGCGCCGGCCCGTATCCGTTCTACGAACCGACGGGCGAGCTGGTCGACTGACGGCTGGCGGCTGATGGCCGGCGGCGGATAGCTGGTGGCTGATGGCTGGCGGCGCGCACGATGACGGCCGCCGGCCGGTTCGCCGCGCGCCCGGCAGGATTCGCGACGCTCCGGTATGATCGGCAGCCTCGACCGGCGCCCGGCCCGCCTGCGCACCCGACGCGTGCGCCGCTTGCCACGCCGCCCAACTTCGTCCGCGCCGCCATGTCCACCGCCTCCACCGACCGTCCGACCGACGCCGCCTCGCCCCATTACTCGCGCAGCCTGCTGTTGCTGCTCGCGACGATCGCGGGCGTGTCGGTCGCGAACATCTACTACAACCAGCCGCTGCTCGACAGCTTCCGCTCGGCCTTCCCGGACGGCGCGTCATGGATCGGCGTCGTGCCGACCGCGACGCAGCTCGGCTATGCCGCCGGCATGTTCCTGCTCGCGCCGCTCGGCGACCGGTTCGATCGCCGCAGGCTGATCCTGATGCAGATCGCCGGCCTGTCCGTCGCGCTGATCGTGGCGGCCACCGCTCCGTCGCTGGCCGTGCTTGCCGTCGCGAGCCTTGCGATCGGCATCCTCGCGACCATCGCGCAGCAGGCCGTGCCGTTCGCCGCCGAAATCGCACCGCCCGCCGAACGCGGGCAGGCGGTCGGCACCGTGATGAGCGGCCTGTTGCTCGGCATCCTGCTGGCGCGCACGGCCGCCGGCTTCGTCGCCGAGTATTTCGGCTGGCGCGCGGTGTTCGCCGCGTCGGTCGCGGCGCTCGTCGCGCTCGCCGCCGTGATCGTGATGCGGCTGCCGCGCAGTTCGCCGACGTCGACGCTGTCGTACGGCAGGCTGCTCGGCTCGATGTGGCATCTGGCGGTCGAACTGCGCGGGCTGCGCGAGGCGTCGCTGACGGGCGCCGCGCTGTTCGCGGCGTTCAGCGCGTTCTGGCCCGTGCTGACGCTGCTGCTCGCCGGCGCACCGTTCCATCTCGGCCCGCAGGCCGCCGGCCTGTTCGGGATCGTCGGTGCAGCGGGCGCGCTCGCCGCACCGTACGCGGGCCGCTCCGCGGACAAGCGCGGCCCGCGCGCGACCATCTCGGTCGCGATCGCGCTGCTCGCACTGTCGTTCGTGATCTTCGCGCTGTCGGCGTCGAGCCTCGTCGGGCTCGTGATCGGCGTGATCGTGCTGGATGTCGGCGTACAGGCCGCGCAGATCTCGAACCAGTCGCGCATCTACGCGCTGAAGCCCGACGCGCGCAGCCGCGTGAACACGGTGTACATGGTGTGTTACTTCATCGGCGGCGCGCTCGGCTCATCGGCCGGCGTTGCCGCATGGCATGTGTTCGGCTGGACCGGCATGTGCGCGACAGGGCTGCTGTTTGCCGCGCTCGCGGGCGGGTCCCACCTTCGCGGCGGACGGCACGGCTGAGCGCGGCCGGCCACGACGGCGTTACGCGTCGGCGCGCGGCGCGACCGGTTCGTCGACGGGCGGCGGCGCGAACGCCGGTGCCGGATCCACCACCGCGGCGGGATCCATCACGGCCGCCGGCGTCGGCACCGCAAGCGGGACGGCGGACGGCGCGAGGATCGGCGCCGCTTCGGGAATCGCGATCTGCTCGGGGGCGGACGCAGGGTCCGCTGCCGACACCTGCTCGGCCGCCGCGGCCGTCGCGGCCGTCGGACCGGCAGCAGCCGCGCGCGCCGCCGGCCGGCGGGCCGGATCGAACACGAACGACAGCCCCACACTGCCGAGGATCGCGACGGTCGCGACCACGGTCGCCATCGTCACCGGTTCGCCGAGCAGCAGCGCACCGAGCGCGACCGCGACGATCGGGTTCACGTACATGCAGCTGCTCGCGATGATCGGGCTCGTGTGACGGATCAGGTAGCCGTACGCGACATACGCGGCCATCGTGCAGAACACCATCAGGTACAGGAACGCGAACACCGGCCCCGCCATCACGTGCTCGATGCGTTCGCCGATCAGCCAGGCGACGAGCGTCGAGATCAGGCCGCCGAGGCCGATCTGCAGCGACGTCGACAGAAACAGGTCGGACGGCAGCTTGAGCCGCGTCGCGAGGTGCGCGCCGCCTGCCCAGAACAGCGCGCCGGCCAGCACGCAGATCGTGCCGAGCGCCGAATTCTGGGCGGCCGCGCCGCCCGAATTCAGCACGACGATACCGACCATCCCCAGCGCGACGGCCGCCCATTCGCCCTTCGTCACCGGCCGGCCGGCCACCGCCGCGATGACGGTCGCGAACAGCGGCACCGTGGCCACCATCACCGCGGCCGAGCCGCTGCTGACCGAACTGATCCCGAGCGCGATCGTGCCCGACGACAGCGCGACGAGCATCGTGCCGACGA
The DNA here is from genome assembly GCF_905339605.1 of Burkholderia sp. BCC1972. NCBI lineage: Bacteria > Pseudomonadati > Pseudomonadota > Betaproteobacteria > Burkholderiales > Burkholderiaceae > Burkholderia > Burkholderia sp. BCC1972. The sequence goes on from NZ_CAJPGH010000032.1 coordinate 35,918, forward strand.
TCCCCGCGTTGCGGATTTCCAGCAGCGTCGGCCATTCGGGCTTGCGCCGCAGCGCGAAGATGAACAGGCCGATCCCGCCGAGCAGGTTGCGCAGCCCCGACAGCAGCAGCGGCGGGAACGACTGCAGCGCGAAATGCAGGCCGCTGTAGGTCGAACCCCATACGAAATAGATGAACACGAGCGCCAGCGCGACGCGGCCGCCGCGGCTTTGCGGCAGGCGGATCCGGAACGAAAAGCGCGCGAAGAAATCGAGGAGGCGGTCGAGCGGCGTCATCGTGCGGCCTGCCCGCACGTCACGCCGCGTGCTCCGCTGAAAGGCGCCGGCCATGCCGGCAAACGGTCCTGGCGGGACCGGGAAGGCAGAGCGAACGTGCGGGACGACATGGCAGTGCGAACGGCGACGAAAGAGAACCGGCGAGCGGCGGCAATGGGGCAAAAAACGGGACAAAAAAAACGTGCGCAGCCACTTCGGCTGCACACGCTCGGCATTATGGCACCAAGGATTCGAAAGCATCGTCAGACCTGTCTGAAAGGATAACGACTGACGTTTCGGCGCGACATTATTCGGCCGGCGGGCGCGTGAAATCCGGGGCCGGATGCGCAGGACGCACACGTTGCCGGCGCCGGTTTCGCACACACGCGATCGCCACCCGCAGGCGTCGGATCGGGCGTCGGCCGAACGGCCAGTCATGCACGCCGGTGCTTCCCGTCACGCCTATCGTGATGGGCGACGTGCCCGCCTCTTGCCGTCCAGAGCCGCTTTTCGAAACCCGCACATCCATACAAAATTTTGTATAATTCCACCATCCTTCCGCCGAAGCCCGTCGTGTTCGTCGGCAGCGCACTGGGCGATCTCCGCGGCTTTCCGCTGCCCGCGCGGCGCGAAGCCGGCCACCAGATCGACCAGGTACAGCGCGGCCTCGCGCCCGACGACTGGAAACCGATGCGCACGATCGGCGCCGGCGTGCGGGAAATCCGCGTGCGCGATACGAGCGGCGCTTTCCGGATCGTCTACGTCGCGACGTTCGCCGAAGCGATCTACGTGCTGCATTGCTTCCGGAAGCAATCGGCGCGCACGAACCAGGCCGATATCGACCTGGCCGCCCGGCGCTATCGCGCCTTGACGATGGAGTTGAAGAAGTGACGACCAACGAACGCTACACGAGCGTCTGGGACGCAATCGAGGGCCGGCCGGCCGAAGCCGAGAACATGAAGCTGCGCTCCGAACTGATGATCGCGCTCAAGCAGCGCATCGCGCAGCTCGAACTCAGTCAGGCCCAGGCCGCGAAGCAGCTGGGCGTCACGCAGCCGCGCGTGTCCGATCTGCTGCGCGGCAAGATCAACCTGTTCGGGCTCGACGCGCTCGTGAACATGGCTGCGGCCGTCGGCCTGCGCGTCGATCTGCAGGTGCGCGAATCCGCGTGACGGACGAGCGCGCCTCGCGCGCCGCTCACGACCCGCCGAACCAGTTGTACCCCTGATCGACCCAGTAGCCGCCCGGGAACGTATCGGTCACGAAGATTTCCATGATGTGCTTCGGGTTCTTGTAGCCGAGCTTGGTCGGCATCCGCAGCTTCATCGGGAAGCCGTACTCCGGCGGCAACTGGCGACCGTCGTACTCGAGCGCGAGCAGCGTCTGCGGATGCAGCGCGGTGGGCATGTCGATGCTTTCGTAGTAATCGTCCGCGCACTTGAAGCCGACGTATTTCGCGCGCGTGTCGGCGCCGGCACGCGCGAGGAACGCGCCGAACGGCGTGCCGCCCCAACGGCCGATCGCACTCCATCCTTCCACGCAGATGTGTCGCGTGATCTGCTCCGCGTGCGGCAGCGCGCGAAGCTCGTCGAGCGTCCACACGCGCTTGCCCGTCACACGGCCGGACAGGACGAGGCGATAGGTCGACTCGTCGACGTGCCGCACTTCGTCGATCCCGTAGTACGCGTTGAACGGGAACGGGCGCGTGATGTCGGCTTCGGTGTAGGTCGGCGCGAGCCGGTCGGGGTTGAACAGCCACGCCTGCACGCGATCGTTCATGCGCGACACTTTCTCGAGGAACGTGTTGACCGACGCATCGTCCTGCAACGTGCAGCCGGTCAGCATCGCGAGGCCGCCGAGCGTCAGCACGCGCCGGTTGAAGAGCCGCCGCGACGGCATCTCGAGCTCGCGGCGCACGTCGAGTTCGAGCGACTTCCGGTCGAGCGTCCAGCGCGGCTCGTCGCGGCTTTTTTCGGATTCCGACATGATGATTTCCTTCGCCCGCGATGGGGCGGTCAGCGACCGCGCAGCATCGCGAGCAGCGAGCGCGGCACCAGCAGCGCCATCGCGACGTGAACGACAAAGAAGGCGACGAGCAGCGACATCGCCCAGAAATGCACGACGCGCGCATTGTCGTAGCCGCCGAACAGTTCGCGCAGCAGCGGGAACTGCACCGACTTCCAGATCGTGAGCCCGGACAGCACGAGCACGACGAGATCGACGATCGCGGTCAGGTACGCGGCGCGCTGCACCGCGTTGTAGACGCTCAGGTCGTCGTGCGCCAGCCGCCCGCCGAGCGCGGCGCGCACGTCGCGCCACACCGACGCCGGCGTGACGGGCAACAGCTTGCGCGCGAAGCGCCCCGTCGTGATCGACATCGCGAGATAGAACAGCCCGTTGCCGACCAGCAGCCACATCGCCGCGAAATGCCATTGCAGCGCGCCGCCGAGCCAGCCGCCTAGCGTGATGCCGTGCGCGAACGTGAACGACGGATAGATCGGCGACGCGTCGTAGATGCGCCAGCCGGACAGCGCCATCAGGATCGCCGCGAGCGCGTTGAGCCAGTGGCTCACGCGCACCCACGGCGGATGGATCGTGGGCGCGGGCGGCGTCGTACTCGCGCGATCCGTGACAGGAACCGTTTGCATGATGAAGACTCCCGGAATGATGCGACGGGACGCGATGCGCCCGCAGCCGGCCGGCCGCGCCCCGCGCGCATCGATCAGTTCGACGGGCTCATGGTGTCCTTCTTCATCGCGTCGCCCTTCGACATCGCGTCGTGGCCCATCGCGTCCTTTTTCATGGCGTCCTTCTTCATCGCGTGCTTCTTCATGCCGTCCTTCTTCATCGCGCCGTCCTTGGCCATCTCGTCGTGGCCCATCGCGTCCTTCGACATCGACATGCCATCCTTCGACATCGCATCGTTCTGCGCATACGCGCCCGTTGCGATCGTGGCAAGTGCGGCGACACAGGCAACCAGGAATACGTTTTTCATGACATCTCTCCACTACATGGGTTTAGGAGCCGAATAGACGGAGCACATCGCCGGAAATGACAGCGATGTAGAAAAAATTTTAGACGCCTGAAATGAAAGGGCGGAATGCTGCACCGCTCGGCGCTTTCCGGCTCGGCCGGGACGCGGATCGGCGGCCGCGCTTGCTGCGCCGCACCCTGGCCGGTTCGCCGGCGGCGGCACGGCGATTGCGCGGCGGCATCCGATCCGTTCCCGGTTGAAACCGCCGCCAAGCCGGTGTATCGTGTGCCCTTGCTAACGCGGGGGTCCTGCAATGCGCTTGGTCAAGTTACCGGCATTGCGGGTGAGAAATACCCTTTGAACCTGATCTGGATAATGCCAGCGCAGGGAAGCGTACGGATTTCGCCGCCATCCTTCTGACGAAATCCGCCGCCTCACCAAGCCTCGTCTCCTGCTTAGCTCGAGCCCCACATTCGTCAAGGGCTCCGGGCAAGCGCCGAAGCGCCTGTCCGGCGCTCACACAGGAGATTGCATGAACGCCAATCCGAAGTTTCTGTCCGCCGACGCCCACGTCGACGCCGCGGCTGTCGCGCCGCTGCCGAATTCGCGCAAGGTCTATGTCACCGGCTCGCAGCCCGACATCCGCGTGCCGATGCGCGAAATCACGCAGGCCGACACGCCGACCGGCTTCGGCGGCGAAAAGAACCCGCCGATCTACGTATACGACACGTCGGGCCCCTACACCGACCCGGACGCGAAGATCGACATCCGTGCGGGCCTGCCCGCGCTGCGCCAGCGCTGGATCGAAGCGCGCGGCGACACCGAAGTGCTCTCCGGCCTGTCGAGCCGGTACGGCCTCGAGCGCGCGGCCGATCCAGCCACGGCCGACCTGCGTTTCCCGGGCCTGCACCGCAATCCGCGCCGCGCCCAGGCCGGCAAGAACGTCACGCAGATGCACTACGCGCGTCAGGGCATCATCACGCCGGAAATGGAATACATCGCGATCCGCGAGAACCAGCGCCGCGCCGAGTACATCGAGAGTCTGAAGTCGAGCGGCCCGAACGGCGCGAAGCTCGCCGCGATGATGGGCCGCCAGCACCCGGGCCAGGCGTTCGGCGCAGCCGCCTTCGGCGCGAATGCGCTGGCCGAGATCACGCCGGAATTCGTGCGCGACGAAATCGCCCGCGGCCGCGCGATCATTCCCGCGAACATCAACCACCCGGAATCCGAGCCGATGATCATCGGCCGCAACTTCCTCGTGAAGATCAACGCGAACATCGGCAACTCGGCCGTCACGTCGTCGATCGGCGAGGAAGTCGACAAGATGACGTGGGCGATCCGCTGGGGCGGCGACACGGTGATGGACCTGTCGACCGGCAAGCACATCCATGAAACGCGCGAGTGGATCATCCGCAACAGCCCGGTGCCGATCGGCACGGTGCCGATCTACCAGGCACTCGAGAAGGTCAACGGCAAGGCCGAGGACCTGACCTGGGAAATCTTCCGCGACACGCTGATCGAGCAGGCCGAGCAAGGCGTCGACTACTTCACGATCCACGCGGGCGTGCGCCTGCAGTACGTGCCGCTCACCGCGAACCGGATGACGGGCATCGTGTCGCGCGGCGGCTCGATCATGGCGAAGTGGTGTCTCGCGCATCACAAGGAAAGCTTCCTGTACGAACACTTCGAAGAGATCTGCGAGATCATGAAGGCGTACGACGTGAGCTTCTCGCTCGGTGACGGCCTGCGTCCCGGCTCGATCTACGACGCGAACGACGAAGCGCAGCTCGGCGAACTGAAGACGCTCGGCGAGCTCACGCAGATCGCGTGGAAGCACGACGTGCAGGTGATGATCGAAGGCCCCGGCCACGTGCCGATGCAGTTGATCAAGGAGAACATGGATCTCCAGCTCGACTGGTGCAAGGAAGCGCCGTTCTACACGCTCGGGCCGCTCACCACCGACATCGCACCGGGCTACGACCACATCACGTCGGGCATCGGCGCGGCGATGATCGGCTGGTTCGGCACCGCGATGCTGTGCTACGTGACGCCGAAGGAACACCTCGGCCTGCCGAACAAGGACGACGTGAAGGAAGGCATCATCACGTACAAGCTCGCCGCGCACGCCGCCGACCTCGCCAAGGGTCACCCCGGTGCGCAGGTGCGCGACAACGCGCTGTCGAAGGCACGCTTCGAATTCCGCTGGGAAGACCAGTTCAACATCGGTCTCGATCCGGACAAGGCACGCGAATTCCACGACGAGACGCTGCCGAAGGATTCGGCGAAGGTCGCGCACTTCTGCTCGATGTGCGGCCCGCACTTCTGCTCGATGAAGATCACGCAGGACGTGCGCGAGTTCGCGGCGCAGCAGGGCGTGTCGGAAACCGAAGCGCTGAAGAAAGGGATGGAAGTGAAGGCGGTCGAGTTCGTCAAGACCGGCGCCGAGATCTACCACCGTCAGTAAGCGCAGACAGCGACCCGCCGCGGGTCGCTTCGCGATGCACGAAGCCCGCTTTCGAGCGGGCTTTTTTGCGCATGTCGCGTGCCTGCCGACGCACGGGAAACAATTGATTACGAAACCGCGCGAGCCTTAACAAGTCCTTACAGCAGCACCGCGGAGCGGCGCGTAGATTGGGGACATGCGCGGCCGCCAGCCGGTCGCGCGTCCTCCGTTCACTACCACAAGGACAACGATCATGATTTCGATTCGGCGTATTGGGGTATGCGCGCTCCTCGTCACGACGGTGGCCAGCCTGTCGGCCTGCGATTCGATGACGCGGCGCCAGCGCGACACGGCAATCGGCGCGGGTGTCGGCGGCGTCGCCGGCGCGGCGATCGGCGGCAACGCGCTGTCGACGCTGGGCGGCGCGGCAGCCGGCGGCATCATCGGCAACCAGGTCGGCAAGTAAGCGGCCGGCCGGACCCGGCGCAACCTTCGTCCAGACGGCGTTTCCGCGAAGCGGAAGCGCCGTTTTCGCATGCGGCACCGCAATATCTCCGGCAGCGCCCCGGAAATGATCGGTTACCGTTTCGCACACCGTGTCATCCGCGCGCGGCCTAAGCTTAAGCATCTGCCGATTGCCGGCTCCGCCGGAGAGACATCATGAACAGGACCCTCGTCGCAGCGGCGCTCGCCTGCACGACGCTCGCCGGCTGCTACTACCCGTACGGGTACTATCCTGGCGGCTATTACACGGCCGCGCCGGTGCAGCCGGCACCCGTGTACGTCGATCCGGCCCCCGCCTACTACTACCCGGCGCCGGCCTATGCGCCCGCGTGGGGAGGTTATTGGGGACCGGCGCTGTCGCTCAATTTCGGCTTCGGCGGACGCGGCGGCTGGCACCACCATCACTGACCGGACGCGGCCGCCGACGGACGGCCGCCCGGCCCCTGCCACCGGCGACTTTCCCGCTTCTTGTCATTTCATCGGATCGTGAAACGACGGCGCGGTAACGCGGTGTAAGATTCATCGCATCCCGTCCCCGCCCTCACGATCGATGTCGCCCAAGAACGCCTTCCTGCTGACCGTGCTCGCTGCCCTGTGGGGCGCGTCATTCCTGTTCATCCGGATCGGCGTGATCGATCTAGGCGTCGCGCCGCTGATGGCGTTGCGCGTGGGCATCGGCGCGCTGTTTCTCACGGGCTTCGCGTTGACGCGCTTCAAACCCGCCGACCTCGGCGCGCGGCTGCGCCGCCATGCGTGGCCATTGTTCGTCGTCGGCGCGCTGAACTCGGGCATCCCGTTCTGCCTGTTCGCGTTCGCCGAACTGACGCTGTCGGCCGGCCTGACGTCGGTGATCAATGCAACGACGCCGCTGTGGGGGGCGCTCGTCGCGTACCTGTGGCTGAAGGACAAGCTGTCGCTGCCGCGCGCGCTCGGCCTCGTGATCGGCTTTGCCGGCGTGCTCACGCTCGTATGGAACCAGATCGCGAACGCGCACGGCGACACGGGCGCCAGCGCGACCGCGCTCGCTGCCGCCGCGGCGCTCGGCGCGACGCTGCTGTACGGCATCGCGGCCAATTACACGAAGCGCAAGCTCGGCGGCGTCGATCCGCTCGTCAACGCGGCCGGCAGCATGATCGGCTCGTCCATCCTGCTGCTGCCGTTCGCGATCGCCACCTGGCCGGCCGCGCCGGTCAGTGCACACGCATGGGGCGCGGTACTCGCCCTCGGCATCGCATGCACGGGCGTCGCGTACTTCATCTTCTTCCACCTGATCGCGCATGTCGGCCCCGCCCGCGCAATTACCGTCACGTTCGTGATTCCCGTGTTCGGGCTGCTGTGGGGCGCACTGTTCCTCGGCGAACACGTGTCGGCCGTCATGATCGAAGGCTGCGCGATCGTGCTCGTCGGCACCGCGCTCGCGACCGGCGTGATCAAGCGGATTCCCGGCCTGCGGCCGCGCGGCGGAGAAGCGGCCTGAGGCGCCGCGCGCAGGCCGCGGACGCGCGTATACCGTTTGCGTCTGGAGTTACCCTGATACGCGCGACGCTGCAATCCCGTTACACTCGAAACACTTATCCGCAGAAGGCGGCCTCGATGCTCCACGTTCTTTCGCGTCCGCCTGCGCATGCGACTGCATCGGCGTGGCGGCTCGCTCCCGCCCCGCCGCTCGCCCCCGGGCACCGTTGACATGAAGCCCGCCCGCGACCTGTCGCTCGACTCCCTGCTCGAACGCCTCACGCCGACACCCGGCGGCTGGCTCGCCACCTATCGCACCACGACGCTGCGCAGCGTGTTCCAGCCCGTGCTGTCGATCACGCACAAGCGCGTCGTCGGCTACGAAGCGCTGCTGCGCGTCGTCGACGCGAACGGCGCGCTGGTGTCGCCCACTGCGCTGTTCGACCGGACGCGCGGCGACGCCGACGCGCTGCTACTCGACCGGCTCGCGCGCTGCCTGCACACGGCCAACTTCGTCGCGCAAGGCATCGGCGACGGCTGGCTGTTCCTGAACGTGACGCCGCGCGTGCTCGATACGGGCCTCGTGCAGCGCGAGTTCGTCGAGGCGCTGTGCCGGCATTTCTCGTTGCCGCCGAACCGCATCGTGCTGGAAGTCGTCGAGCAACCGGCGCGCGACGAAGCCGCGCTCGCCCGCACGATCGACATGATTCAGCATCGCGATTTCCTGATCGCGATCGACGATTTCGGCACCGGATTCTCGAATTTCGACCGCGTATGGCGCGCGCGGCCCGATATCGTCAAGCTCGACCGTTCGCTCGTCGAGCGCTCGACCGGGTCGGCCGAAGATCGCCGCATCATGCATCACCTCGTGTCGATGCTGCACCAGGCCGGCGCGATGGTGCTGGCCGAAGGCGTCGAAAGCGACGACGCGCTGCAGGCGCTGATGGAAGCCGATATCGATTTCGTGCAGGGTTTCCGGTTCGGCCAGCCCGATGCGTCGATCGCGCACGCGAGCGCGGCCGCGCCCGCGATGCTCGACGCCGCGTGGCGGCGCTTCATCGGCCAGCGACATACGCCGGTCGTCGCCGAACAGCCGGGCTTCGACGCGATCGAACGGCTCGTGCTCACCGGTGCGGCCGCGTTTTCCGCGAGCGGCGACCTGCAGGACGCCGCGCAACGCGTATTCGCGGTACCGACCGCGCGCCGGGTGTTCGTCACCGACGAGACCGGCGAGCAGTTCCTGCCGTCGATCGGCGCCCGCACCGACGACGGCCTGGCGGGCACCACCCGCCTCGCGCCGCTGTTCCCCGAAACCCACAGCAACTGGTCGCGGCGCCCGTATTTCCAGCGCGCGATCGCCGCGCCCGGGCGCGTCGCGCTGATGGGCCCGCACTTCTCGCTGACGGAGGGCCGCGACTGCTATACGGCCGCCGTCGCGATCCGCGCGCAGAGCCGGCTCGTCGTGTTCTGCGTCGACTTCGTGCTCGACAGCGCGGGCACGGTGATGCGCTAGCGAGCGCGAGCCGCGGACGTCGGCCTGCGCGGGCCGCCGGCCGCTCCTGCGTCAGTCGGTCACCTTCCCTCTTCCGGACTTCACCACGCTGCGGCGCGACTTGTGCTCGAGCCGCCGCTCCTTCGACGCACGCGTCGGCCGCGTCGCCACGCGTGCGCGCGGCGTGAACGCGACGCTGCCGATCAGCGTGTCGAGCCGCGCCAGCGCGGCCTCGCGATTCTTCTCCTGCGTGCGGTATTCCTGCGACTTGATCACCACGATGCCGTCACGCGTGATGCGCTGGTCGGACAGTGCGAGGAGCCGCTCCTTGATGACCGGCGGCAGCGACGACGCACGGATGTCGAAACGCAGGTGAATCGCGCTCGACACCTTGTTGACGTTCTGCCCGCCCGCGCCCTGCGCGCGCACGGCCGTCCATTCGACCTCGGCCGGATCGAGCGTATAGCGGATCATCATCGCGAAATCTCCGTGCGACGTCGTGCAAGCGCTTCGTCGACGCGCGCCGCGAGCCCCGAATCGCGCTGCGTGCGTGTCGCGACCGCCTGCGCCAGTACGCGCCTCGGCCCGATCACCTGGACCCGCGTGCGGGCACGTGTGACGGCCGTGTAGACCAGCTCGCGCGTGAGCACCCGGCTGAACGCGGCCGGCAGCACGAGCGCGGCTTCGTCGAATTCCGAGCCCTGCGATTTGTGGACGGTCAGCGCGAACGCCGTTTCGTGCGGCGGCAGCGCAGCCGGCGACACCGCACGTGCGGTGCCGTCCGCGCGCCTGAACCACACGCGCAGCACACCGTGCGCATCGGGTAACGCGATGCCGATGTCGCCGTTGAACAGCCCGAGCGCATAGTCGTTGCGCGTCACCATGATCGGCCGCCCGGTGAACCAGTGCGCGCCGACCGCGAGCGGCACGCGCGCGGCGTGCCGCACATGGGCGGCCACGAGTGCATTGACGTGCTCCGCGCCGCGCGAGCCGTTGCGGGTCGCGCACAGGATCCGGAACCGGTTGAGCGCGTCGAACAGCGGCAGCGGATCGGGCACCGGCGCGGCCAGCGCGTCGCGCAACGCGTCGAGGTACGCGCCGAAGCGACGCGCGAGCCGCTCGACCGTCGACGCGGCAAGCGTATCGCCCGCATCGTCGACGAACGACGCGGCGGCCGCGTCGTCGGCGGGCAGCGCATCGAGCGCGGCCTGCACGTCGCCGCGGCGGATCGCGAGCGACAGCCGCCCGATCGGCGAATCGAGACCGAAACGGTAATTGCGCTCGAGCCAGACGACACAGTCCGCGAGCGGGGCCGGCGCGGCGACGGCGGACGCGGCGGCGGTTGCTCCGCTCGATATCGATGCCGATGCAGCCGCCGTCACCGACGCAAGCGCCGCGTCGCCCGCGTCGAACGGCGGCAGTTCGACGGCATCGAGCCACGCGAGTTCGTCGGCTTCGATCCATGCGGTAGTGTCGCCCGCCGTGCCGGTATCGGCCGGCATCGGCGCAACGGGTAGCGCCGACGCGATTCCGGCCGACGAAACTTCGTCATCCTGCGGCTCGTCGTCGAAAAGCGACGCCTGTCGCGGATCGGCCTTCGATCGGAGCGCCGGTTTGCGTGCAACGGAAACCGATGCCGAGGCCGGGGCTGAAGCAGAAGCCGGACTCGCAGCCGGAATCGCTGCGGCTGCCGCTTCGTCCGGCACCGGCAACGCCGCGACGAACGCCGCCTCGTCGATGCCGAGCGCCTGTGCGATACGCGTGCGCGCCGCGGCCGTAAAGGCAGGCCGCGCGCTCAGTTCCGCGAACACGGCGCCCGCTTCGACCGCGGCCAATTGGTCCTTGTCGCCGAGCAGCACGAGCCGCGCGCCCGGCGCAAGCGCGTCGAGCAGGTGCGCGGCGAGCGCGACGTCGATCATCGACGCCTCGTCGACGACAATCAGGTCGTACGGCAGCGGATTGTCGCGATGATGGCGGAAGCCGGCCGCCCCGCCGCCGCCCAGCAGCCGATGCAGCGTATACGACGTGTCGGGCAGGCGTGCGGCCAGCTCGGGCGGCAGGTCGCCGGCCCGCGCATGCAGCGCTTCCTGCATCCGCTGCGCGGCCTTGCCGGTCGGTGCGGCCAGCGCGATGCGCAGCCCCGGGTGCGCGTCGAGCAGACAGGCCAGCACGCCGACGACGGTCGTCGTCTTGCCCGTGCCGGGGCCGCCGCTGACGATCGTCACGCGGCCGGTCAATGCGACGATCGCCGCCACGCGCTGCCAGTCGACTTCGCCGGTGGCCGGCCCGAAGTAGCGCGCCAGGTTGTCGCGCAGCCGGTCGGGCGACAGGCCTTCGTCCGGCACGGCCACACCGGCCTGCGCGACGAGCGCATCGGCGAGCCGCCGTTCGTAATCGAAATAGCGCGACAGATACAGGTGATCGTGCCGGTCGACGATCAGCGGCCGCTCGTCGCCGCGCGCAAGCATGCCGAACGCGACGACGACGCTCGCGGCGAGCGCGGCGCGCACCTCGTCGAGCGGTGCTTCGTAGCGCTGCGCGAGCGCGCCGAGCGCGACGCAGACGTGGCCGCCGGCCGTCGCACGGCTCGCCGCGAACGCGGCGCGTGCCGCCCAGCGCGCCGCTGCGGACGGTGCGCCGGCGCGCCGCGCGAGGTCGCCGATGCGACGCGCGAAGCCCTCCGCCAGCGCGATGCCGAAATCGGCCGGCTCGGGCAGCCGCGCGACGAGGCCGCCGGTAAATTCGAGCGTGTCGTCCGACGCTTTCATGCGCGCCCCCCTTCCATCATCCGGTCGAGGGCATCGACGAGCGCACGTGTGGGCCGGCGCGCATGCACGCCGGACGGCTCGCCGCCGCTGCGCCAGTCGGGCCGCACGCCGCGCACGAACAGGTACAGGTAGCCCGCGATGTGCGTGTCGTAGTCGTAGTCGGGCAGCCGCGCGCGCAGGTAGCGATGCAGCGCGACCGTGTAGAGCAGCGCCTGCAGGTGATACGCGTGATCGGCCATTGCGACGTCGAGCGCGCGCGGGCCGTAGGCATCCGGCGTCGTGCCGAGATGGTTCGACTTCCAGTCGACGATCCAGAAGCGGCCGTCGTGTTCGACGATCATGTCGATGAAACCCTTGATGAAACCGGCGAGCATGCCCGCCTCCAGTGCAACGTCCGGATAGCCGTGTGCGACCAGCAAGCGGCGCAGCGCCATCAGGTCGAGCGACGGCGCCGGGAACAGGAAGCCCATTTCGTCGAGCCGCTTCGCCGGATCGAGATCGGCGAGCCGCATGCCCGGCACGAGCTCGGTGTGCACGACGTCGTCGACCAGCTGCGCCATCATCGCCGGCAACCGCGCGGCGAGCTCGGGCACCGCCTCGACCGGCCGGTCGTGCAGCGCACCGAGCGCGGCCTTGTGCCACGACTCGCGCTCGGTGAAGCGGCTGAGCTCGAACAGCCGGTGCAGGCATTCGCCGGCTGCCGCGCCGCGCGGGAACACGAGGATGTCGTCGTCCGGCGGTTCGGCCGCGGCCGGCTCGGCGAAGATCCATTCGCCGTCCGGCGTCACCTCGGCAAGCGCATCGTGATCGGGCCGCAGCTCGTCGTCGGGGACGGCCGCGACGCCCGCTTCCTCGCGCGCCATCGACGCGGTCAGCGAGCTGAAGCTCGCCATCCGCCACGCGTCGCGCAGCACGCGCGTCGCATGACGCGCCGCGAGCGTCTGCGACGCATCGTGCCCGGCCGCGAGACGCTCGCGGCGCGCAGGCGCCGGCAGCGGCGCGACGCTCACGGGGCCGCCCGCGAGCGCCTGCCACGCCGTTTCGAGCGCCGCTTCGTCGGGCGGTTCGTCGAGCCACGCATCGAACGACTGGCCGGCGCCGGCGACGAGCCAGTTGAGCACGCTGCGCCGCGCTTCACGCGTCGAGCGCGACGACAGGTACGGGCCGGCCACGACATAGCAACGGTAGACCGCGCGCGTGAGCGCCACGTAGACGAGCCGCGCGCGTTCCGCGGCCTGCTCGCGCAACGCCTGCCGCGCCGCGTGCGCGGCCGCCTCGTCGTCGCATCCGTAATGCAGCACGGCGTCGCCCGCCTCGTCGTGATACTCGCGCGCATCGGGCAGCGCGGACGAAGGCGGTTCGCGCAATCCGCCGTCGTTCAGGAACGGACAGAACACGATTGCGTATTCCAGCCCCTTCGACTTGTGCACGGTCACGATCTGCACGAGGTTGCGATCGGATTCGAGCCGCAACTGCGCTTCCTCGCCGCCGCCGTCGAGCCGTTGCGCGGCGAGCCAGCGCAGCGTGGGCGCGATGCCCGGCTGCGCGGACGCGCGCGCCTGCGTCAGCTCGGCCAGATGGTTGATGTCGGTCACGCGGCGCTCGCCGTCCGCACCGGCCATCAGGCGCTCGGCGATCCGCAGCTCGCGCGTGAACGTGCGCCACATCACCGCAAAACCACGCTCGCGCCACAGCAGCCGATATCGCGAGAAGCGCTCGACCCAGCTCATCGCGTCGGTGCCGTCGGATGCTTCGCTTCGTGCGTCGCCGTCGCCCTGCTCCATCCGCCACAGCGCGCCGGCATCGAGGCCGAACCAGTCGGACGCGAGCGCCGCGCGCAGGCGCCGCAGGTCGCCCGGCGCATCGATCGCCGCCAGCACGCGCTCGAGCTGCTCGGCGTCGCCGGTCGAGAACACCGACGCCTGCGCCAGCTCGACGCTGCCGATGCCCCACGTGGCGAGCACGCGCTTTACGAGACTGCCCTGCCGGTGCGTCTGCACGAGCACCGCGATGTCGCCCGGCGACAGCGGCGACTCGCCGAGCCGCACATGCCCTTCGCGCGCGCCGCGCATCAGCCGCGCGATCTCGGCGGCGCAGGCCTGCGCGGCCTGTGCCTGTGCATCGCGCTTGAGCAACGTGCCTTCGCCGCCCGGCAACGCCCAGACCCGGAAGTCACCGGCCGGGCCCGGATCGGTTTCGTCGACGAACGGCGCGCGCACGCGCGTGCCGGCGCGCACCGCGTAATAGTCGAGCCCGTCGAGCACGAAGGCACGCGGATTCGACATGAAGAACCGGTTGCACGCCTCGACGATCGCGGGCGTCGAGCGCTGGTTGACCGCGAGCGTGTAGCACGCGCTCGCCCGCGCGCGCGCCGCGAGATAGGTATGCAGGTCGGCCGCGCGGAAGCTGTAGATCGCCTGCTTCGGATCGCCGACGAGGAACAGCGGGCCGCCCGGCGCGAAGATCCGGTCGAAGATCGCGAACTGCAGCGGGTCGGTGTCCTGGAACTCGTCGATCAATGCTGCCGGATAGCGCGCGCGCAGCGTCTCGGCGAGCCACGGATGCGCATGCAGCGCGTGGTACAGGTTCGCGAGCAAGTCGTCGAACGACACAACGCGCCGCGTGCGCTTGCGCTCGGCCAGCTCGCCCGGCGCCACGTCGAGCCAGTCGGCGATCAGCGCGAGCCAGCGCGCGCGCTGCGCGGCCTCGGCGGCGGCCACCGCGGCTTCGAGCGCGTCGGCGACATCGAAGAACGCGTGCTCGGGCGTCGCGCCGCCTTTTTTCGTCGCTTTCACCAGCGCGGATTGCGTGAGCTTCAAGGCCGCTTTCGGCAGCGCGGCCGTCGCATCGCCCTGTGCGAAATGCGCGGCCCATGCGGCCAGCGCATCGGCGAGCGCATCGGGCTTGTGCGAGCGCTGGTTGAGCGCGGGCTGCGCGGTGCGCAGCAACGCATCGATTGCATCGCGCTCGGCCGCCCACAGCCGCGCCGCCTCGGCGAAGCATTCGGCCGCGGCGGCCTCGGCCGACTCGTCCGGCTCAGTCACGCCGTCCCAGCGCAGCGCGGCGAGCGGTTTCTTCAGCCGGCGCGCGAGCTGCGCATCGAGCGCGGCCGGGCCGGCGCCCGATTCGACGAGCCAGGTCGCGAAACCCGGCCAGCGTGCGGCCGTCGGCTCGACGCGCGTGCGCCAGAAATCCGCCGCGAGCTCGAAGCGCAGCGATGCATCGTCGGCCTCCATGTCGAACGCGAACGGCATCGCGGCCGCGAACGGCGCTTCCTGCAGCGCACGCTGGCAGAACGCATGGATCGTATGGATCGCGGCCTGGTCGAACGCACGCAGCGCACGCCGGATCCGCTTCGCGGCCGTCTCGGGATCGAGCGCACCGGCAGCGCCGAGCGTGGTGTCGAGCAGGCGTGCGATGAACGGATCGCCGCCGTCGTCACCCGTGTCGAGTGCATGCGCAAGCTGCGCGAGCCGGCTGCGAATCCGCTCGTGCAGCTCGGCCGTCGCCGCCTTCGTGAAGGTCACGACGAGAATTTCGTCCGCGCCGAGATCCTTCTCGAGCAGCAGGCGTACATACAGCGCGCAGATGTTCCAGGTCTTGCCGGTGCCGGCCGACGCCTCGATCTGGTTGACGCCGTCGAGCGGACACGCGAACACGTCGAGTTCGAGCGCCTGCTGCGGCTGCGACACGGCGCTCATGCGACCTCCTTCAGATGCTCGACGAGCGGTTCGAACACGAGCCGCGCGAGCGTGCCGAACGGCTCGTCGAGCGACGGGTGCGCACCGCGCCACGCGATCGCGATGGCCGGATCGTCGGCTTCGCTCACGACGCGCTCGTTGATCCAGACACTCGCGGCCTTGGCGTCGCCGTCGGACACCCTCGCCCACGCGCTGCGCGGAAAGAACCGCAGCGGCATGCGCCGCCCCGCACGAAACAGCGCGGCAAGCGGCGCAAGCCGCTCCAGCGGCGCCGCGACGGGCGTCAGTTCGAACGCACCGCCGCTGCCGAACCACAGCGTTCGGCGCGGGCCGTCGGGCTCGACCGCGCAATAGACGAGATGCGCGAGCCACGCGGACAGATAGTCGCGCGCACTCGGCCGTGCATAGCGATAGATGATCTGGCCGGCCGGCGTCAACCGGTTCAGCGTGCCGTGCAGTTCGAGCGGTGCGCTTACCGCATCGGCCGACAGCATCGCGTCGTCGGTGCCGAACAACGCCTGCTCGGTATCGGGCCACGCCGGTACGACCGTGAGCGAGTACGGCCGCCGCTCGATGCCGTCGGCCAGCGCGCGGCGTACGCTCGACGCAAGCTGCGTCATCGAGCCGAGCGCCTGGTCGCGCCACACCGCGCCCGTCGCACCGCCCGGCAGTTCGGGGCTCGCGTCGGCAATGCGCAACGCATGATCGTGCACGCCGCCCTCGTCCGATTCGATCAACAGCGGCAACACGCGCTCGGCGAGCGCATCGCTGCCGGCGAAGTCGAGCGAGAACGGCTCAGTATCGAGCAGTTCGGCCTGCGCGTCGGCAAGCACGATGCCGAGCCGGCCGCGCAGCAACGCGCGCGCCGGATGACGCCAGAAGCGCTCGAATTCGCTGAACGCGACGGGCTCGACCGGTTCGGCCGGCAGCGGTTGCGCGAAGAACGGCAACTCGCGCGGGCCGTCACGCGACGCCTCGGCGGCGAGCAGCGACGCAAGCGTCGCCCGCTCGGCGTCATAGGACACGAGTGCGCTGCCCGGCTGGAAATACGCGGCCGCGAACGGTTGCAGCGGATGCTCGACGATGAACGCGCGCCGCGCGGCATCGACCTCGTCGGGGGCAGCGTCGGGGCCGGCCGTGACGATCGCCAGATGATCGAGCAATTCGTCGACGAGTGCGGCCGGCGGCAACGGCGCGTTGTCGCGAATGCTGCGCCCCGTATAGGCGATCAGCAGCCGGTCGCGTGCGGCGAGCAGCAGGTCGAGAAACAGGTTGCGCTCGTCGTCGCGGCGCTGCCGGTCGCCGAGCTTCGGCAACACGGCCATCAGGTCGAACTCGTCCGCGCGCGCAAGGCTCGGCAGCACGCCGTCGTCCATCCCGAGCAGGCAGACGACGCGATACGGCAGCCCGCGCAGGCTCGTCAGCGACGAGAACGTGACACCGCCCCATGGCACGCCGCCGCGCGCCGGATCGTCGAGCGCCGCGGCCAGCCCCGCGCGGACGACGGCAGCCGGCAACGCTTCGTCGGGCGCCCCCTCCGTCATCGCGGCCAGCATCGCATCGAGCGCGTCGCGCACGCCGGCCAGCGCATCCGCATGCGCGGCGCCCGAATCGAAGAAGCGCGCGAGCGTGTCGGCGAACAGTTCGCTCCAGCCGCCCGGCGTGTGCGATTCGGCCAGGCGACGCGCAAAGCCGTCGAGATCGTCGGTAAAGCGTGCAAGCCGGCCGAGCAGTTCGGCCTCGCTGCCCGTGGCCGCCTCGATCGGCAGCCACGCGCCGATCGGCGCCGCGCCTTCCGGCATCGCATAGCCGAGAAAGAGCCGCGCGAGCGCATCGGAGAACGTGTGGCGCGGCGCGGGCACGGCCGCGTCGTCGCTTGCGAGCGGCGACAGTCCGCGCCGCGCGCCGGCGGCCGCGAGCCAGGTCTGCACCGTCTCGAGCGCGGCCGCGTCGATGTCGTAGCGCGCGGCCACCGCGTCGACGCGCAGCCACTCGACCAGCTCCGGCGCGCCGACCTGCCGTTCCGGCAATGCGAGCCAGTCGAGCAGCACGCGGGCGACCGGGTTTGCCTGCGACGGCGGCAGGCCGGTGATCCGGTAAGGCACGCGCGCGCCGCCGGCACCGGCCGTGCCGAACACGGCATCGATCAGCGGCCCGGCCGCCGCAAGGTCGGCCACCGCGACCACCACGTCGGACGGCTGCAGGCTCGCGTCGGCGTCGAACCACGCGAGCAGGCGGTCGTGCAGCACCTCCAGCTGGCGCGCGAGACTGTGGCACACGTGCACCTCGATGCCGCGCTCGGCCGGCGTGCCGCCGGTTTCGGCCTCCGGCTCCAGTTCGAGGATCGCGTTCTGCACGCGTGCAAGCCACGTGGACCCGGGATTCTCGACGAAGCGCGATGCATCGCCCGACGCGGCGCTTTCAGTCAGTTCGTGCAGCATGTGCAGCTGCGCCTGCGTCTGCCTGCCCCACTCGGCGAGCAACGGATGCCCGACTTCCTGGTAGTCGAGGCGCCCGGCCGCGTCGAGCGCCTCGGCATGCGCGGCCGTGACGATGTCGAACCAGAATTCGCGGCACGGATTCAGCGCATAGACGCGCACGTCGATCCAGCGCGACAGCTCGCGCAGCAGCGCGACGTGCAGCGGCGGCATCGTCGGCAGCGCGAACACGCTGACCGATTCCGGCCAGTCCGCACGTGCGATCGTTTCAGCGTCGAGATGGCGCGCCTCGACGAGGAAGCGGTGCGCGGGCGGCGTACCGCTGTCGCTCAGCTCGGCGAGCAGCGCGCGCCACAGCGCGGCCTGCCAGCGCTCGTCGTCGCGCGCGGCGTCGCTGATCCCGCGCGGCGCGGCGTCGCCCGCGAGCACGGATTCGCCGGCCTGCCACGCGGCCAGCCATTCGGGACGATAGGTCAGGTAATGATCGAGCACGGCCGCGACGCGGTGCGCGAGCTCGTAGCGCATCGCATCGTCGGATGCGGACAGATACGCGGCCAGCCGCGGCGACGCGAGCCACGGCGCGCCGCCGGCCGCCTGCGCGAACAGCCGGTAGCAGCGCCACACGAGGCGGTCGGGCGCGAACGGCGAACGCTTGGGGACCTCCATCACGCGGCCGATCTGCGCCCACAGCCATTGCGCGAGATACGTGAACTCGACGTTCGCGCACACGCCGTTGCGCGCGGCGATGTCGAGCTCGAGGCGACGGCGCAGCGCCGCGCTCGGCACGATGACCTGTTGCGGCGCCCACGGGCCGTTGCGGGCCGGGAACGCGGCCAGATCCTCGAGCAGCGCGTCGGCCAGCGTTTCGTGACGATTCGAATAGAAGAGATGGAGCATGAAGCAGGCGTCGGAACCTCGCACCGGCCGGACCGGGCGAACAGGATCACCAAGGATAGCAAATGGACCGCCGCCGCGAACCTCGGCCGGAAAGCCAGGTTTTGCGGACCGCGAAATACGATAGACTCGTCGCCAGTCAATACGCCGCCCCCGGGCCTCTTCGTCTGCCATTCAGCCCATCGATGCGCTATTCGGTCGAAATTAGAAAGTTTTTCTACAGCCAATACTTTTTCGGCGGCCTGCGGATCGCGGTCGGCGTCTCGCTGCCGGCCGTGCTGTGCCTGATCGTGTTTCACAACCGCGAACTCGGCTTCACGATCTCGACGGGCGCGCTCGGCGCCTGCGTCGTCGACATGCCGGGCCCGCTCAAGTACAAGCACAACGAAATGCTCGCGTGCAGCGTGATCGGCTTCCTGGCCGCGCTCGCCACCGGCCTCGCCACCCCGAACATCTTCGCGCTGTGGCTCACGATCGTGCCGCTCACGTTCGTGTTGTCGCTGATCGTCGTCTACGGCAACCGCTGGCCGCAGATCAGCTTCGCGACGCTGTTCATGATGGTGATGACGCTCGAGGAGAAGTTCACGCCGCTGCAGGCGTTCGTCAACGCCGGCTGGATTCTCGCGGGCGGCCTCTGGTACACGTACTGGGCCACGCTCGTGTCGCAATGGCAGGCACGCCGGATCGAGCAGCAGGCGCTGGCCGAGAGCCTGTTCGCCTGTGCCGACTACCTGCTCGCACGCGCGCAGTTCTACGATCTCGACGCCGATCTCGACGAGTGCTACCGCAATCTGGTCGCCCGGCAGATCACCGCGGTCGAAACGCAGGAGACCGCGCGCGACATCGTGCTGCGCAACCTGCCGAAACTGCGGCGCGGCAAGCTCGATCCCGGCCGCACGGCGATGTACAACCTGTTCATCAACAGCGTCGACCTGCACGAGCTGTTCGTCGGCGCGCACACCGACTACCCGCTGGTGCGCAACACGTTCGGCGGTTCGGACCTGATCATCTTCTACCGCGACCTGATCCGCAAGGCCGCGGCCGATCTCGAGGAGGTCGGCCTCGCGGTGCTCGAGAACCGCGCGCCGCATTCGCACATCAGCGTGAAGGCCGAGCTGCGCGCGATCGAGTACGAGATCGAGCTGATGCGCAAGAAGAACTTCGCGGCCACCAACGCGGAAGCGTATGCGGCCGTGCTCGCGACGTTCCGGCGCATCTGGAGTGCGACGCGCCTGATCGACCGGATGCGCCGCAACCTGTCGGGCCACGCCGATCCGCAACAAACCGAACTGAAGATCGACAAGGCGCTCACGCGCTTCCTGCAGCGCCGCCGGATGTCGCCGCTCCTGATCTTCTCGAACCTGAACATGCGCTCGCCGAGCTTTCGCCACGCGCTGCGCGTGACGATCGCGGTGGCGGTCGGCTTCTGGATCGGCCGCCTGCTGCCGCTCACGAACGCGTACTGGATCGTGATGACGACCATCATCATCCTGAAGCCGGGCTATTCGCTGACCAAGCAGCGCAACGCGGCGCGTATCGTCGGCACGCTGATCGGCTGCGCGGCGAGCGTCGCGCTGATCTACACGGTCAAGGATACGCACCTGCTGATCGCGATCATGTTCGGGTCGATGGTGATGAGCTACAGCCTGCTGCTGTTCAACTACGCGGCGAGCGTGGTCTTCACGTCGTCGTACGTGCTGCTGATGTTCCACCTGCTCGCGCCGGGCAGCATGCGGATCATCGGCGAGCGTGCGATCGACACGGTGGTCGGCTGCATGATCGCGATCGCCGCGAGCCGGCTGTTCCCGTACTGGGAATACCGGCTGATGGGCAAGCTCGTGACCGACATGCTGACGTCCACTCGCAAGTATTTCGAAGCCGTGTGGCGCGCCGGGCGCGGCATGTCGCCGCCGCCGGTCCCGGCTGCCGACGGCGCGGCCGTCGTCCCGGGCGTGGCGGCCGTGGTCGAGTCGCCGGCCGCGAGCCTCGACGACGACTATCGCTACCGCCTTGCCCGCAAGGACGTGCACATCGCGTTCGCGAACCTCGGGCAGGCGTTCCAGCGCATGATGATCGAGCCGAAGGCGCACCAGCACTTCGTGCCCGAACTGAACGACCTGCTCGTGCAGACGCACGTGCTCGGCGCGCAGATCACGGCCGCCGCACCGCTGATCCGCACCGCGTGCGCGGCCGACGGCGGCATCCTGCACGACGACGCGCTGCAGCGCGGCCTTGCCGCCGTACTCGACAATCTCGAGAAGGCCGAAGCCGGCGAGCCGCCGCCTGCCGACCAGATCGACGCATCGAAACAGATCACGCGCGATCTCGACGCCATGGTCGTGTCCGCGGAAAAATCCGATGCGGTCGGCGCCGAGCTCACGCACGACCTGAAGGTGCTCGCGCACCAGTGCAAGCAGATGCTTGCGTCGTCGCTGCTGATCCGCAAGGATGCGAGCGTGATCCGCCTGCCCGCCTGAACCCGAATGTCCGCGCCGGTGGCCCGGCCCGCGCACGCCGCGGACCGGCCACCGGCGCACCGCGATTCAACGATCCCCGAAGCATGACCTGCCTGTTCCATGCGGCCCGCGCCAGTATCGCGCGACCGCCCCATGCCCCATTCCGCTCGCCGCGCCAGTCAGGGAATACCCGATTCCGGTCACCGCGCCCGGCTTGTTATCATTCGTTCACATTCAAGTTGTATAGACAACTTGGCGCAATCGGGCCGGTTCCACTCGCCCGGTTCGTCGCATAACGATATCGGAGACTCGATGAAAAACTTGCAGCGCCACCTGAGCGCGCGGCACATCCGCTTTCTCGCGCTCGGCTCGGCGATCGGCACGGGCCTGTTCTACGGTTCGGCGTCCGCGATCCAGCTCGCGGGCCCGGCCGTGATCCTGGCGTACATCCTGGGCGGCGCGGCCGTCTACATGGTGATGCGCGCGCTCGGCGAGATGGCCGTGCGCGAACCCGTCGCCGGCTCGTTCGGCCACTACGCGACCGAAAACCTCGGCCCGTTCGCGGGCTTCGTCACCGGCTGGACCTACACGCTCGAAATGGTGATCGTCGCGATCGCCGACATCACCGCGTTCGGCATCTACATGGGCTTCTGGTTTCCGGATGTCCCGCAATGGATCTGGGTGCTCGGCGTCGTCGCGGTCATCTGCGGGCTGAACCTGTGCCACGTCAAGGTGTTCGGCGAGCTCGAATTCTGGCTGTCGATCATCAAGGTCGGCGCGATCGTCGCGATGATCGGCGGCGGCGTCGCAATTCTGCTGGCCGGCATGCACTTCGGCCACTCGGCCGATGTCCCGACGTTCGCGAACCTGTGGAACCACGGCGGTTTCCTGCCGAACGGCATTGGCGGGCTGATCGCGTCGCTGTCGGTCGTGATCTTCGCGTACGGTGGGATCGAGGTGATCGGAATGAGCGCCGGCGAGGCGAAGGACCCGGAACGCGTGATTCCGCGCGCGATCAACGCGGTGCCCGCGCGCATCCTGCTGTTCTACGTGCTGACGATGGTCGTGCTGATGTCGATCAGCCCGTGGACGGGCGTCGGCAGCGACGGCAGCCCGTTCGTGCAGATCTTCTCGGCGCTCGGCGTGAAGTCGGCCGCGACGATCCTCAACCTGGTCGTGATCAGCGCGGCGATCTCGGCGATCAACAGCGATATCTTCGGCGCGGGCCGGATGATGTTCGGGATGGCACGACAGGGCCAGGCACCGCGCGTGTTGACGACGACCTCGCGGCACGGCGTGCCGTGGGTCACGGTGCTCGTGATGGCCGGCGCGCTGCTCGTCGGCGTGGTGCTGAACTACCTGATGCCGAAGGACGTGTTCCTGGTGGTCGCCGCGATCGCGACGTTCGCGACCGTGTGGGTCTGGCTGATGATCCTGCTGTCGCAGGTCGCGATGCGTCGCCGCCTGTCGAGCGCCGAAGTCGCCGCACTGAAGTTCAAGGTGCCGCTGTGGCCGGTCGCGCCGGCGCTGACGATCGCGTTCATGGGTTTCGTGATCGTGATGCTCGGCTGGTTCGAGGATACGCGCGTCGCGCTGTATGTCGGCGCGGCGTGGCTCGCGCTGCTCGCGGCCGTGTTCTACGCACGGATCCGCCCGAAATTTGCACCTGCGTCACGTTGACGCACGGCTGACCTGAATACGCGGCGCGCCTTCATCGGCGCCCGCTGCTGCCCCGGCTCCGCGCGGCGTCAACCGCGCCGGAAGCCGCGGATGGCCTCCCTTCTCATGCCTCGCGCACGCGGCCCGGCCGGGCCGCGCACCGGCACGTCAGTGCGATGCCGCGCTCGCGGCCTCGGCCGGATGGGCTTCGTCGTACGCGCGCTTCTGCGAAATCGCGTTGTACAGGATCGTCCCGATCACGAGCAGCACGGCGACGACGATCAGGATGCTCACGTTGCGGACAGGGTTCTTCTTGCGCTGATCGTTCATGGTCGGTGCGTCTCGTCAAATTCATCGAAGCGGGCATTCTACGCGCTTGCGCCGCCGCTGCGACGCGCCGTTTCCGATCCCCGCCTTCATCGATCCCGCCGCTTTCCGCGAGCTTTCAGTTGGTAATCATTCCCATTTCGATCTAGAATCCAAAGTCTTTCATTTTGTAATATTTTCTTCGTCCACCTGTCCCACCGGAGTCTCCATGTCGAATCCGCGCACCCGCCTGCTGCCGCTCGCCGGCGCCCTCGCCCTGGCTGCGGCCGCTTTCGCGCCGCTTGCCCAGGCAGCCGAGGAAGTGAGCCTGTACACCACCCGCGAACCCAAGCTGATCCAGCCGCTCATCGATGCATTCACGAAGCAGAGCGGCGTCAAGGTCAACACGGTGTTCGTGAAGGACGGCCTGCTCGAACGCGTGAAGGCGGAAGGCGCGCAGTCGCCGGCCGACGTGCTGATGACGGTCGACGTCGGCAACCTGCTCGATCTCGTCGACGGCGGGCTCACGCAGCCGGTGCGCTCGAAGGCGCTCGACGACGCGATTCCCGCGAACCTGCGCGGCGCGAACGGCGACTGGTATGCGCTGTCGCTGCGCGACCGCGTGCTGTACGTCGAAAAGGACCTGAAGGTCGATGCGTTCCGCTATGAAGACCTCGCCGATCCGAAATGGAAGGGCAAGGTCTGCATCCGCTCGGGCCAGCATCCGTACAACACGGCGCTGGTCGCGGCGATGATCGCGCACGACGGCGAAGCCGCGACCGAAAAGTGGCTGCGCGGCGTGAAGGCGAACCTCGCGCGCAAGGCGACGGGCGGCGACCGCGATGTCGCACGCGACATCCTCGGCGGCATCTGCGACGTCGGCCTCGCGAACGCGTACTACGTCGGTCACATGAAGAACGCGGAAGCCGGCAGCGACGCGCGCAAGTGGGGCGACGCGATCAAGGTCGTGCGCCCGACGTTCGCGAACGCGAAGAGCGGCGGCACGCACGTGAACATCAGCGGCGCGACGGTCGCGAAGCACGCGCCGCACAAGGCCAACGCAGTGAAGCTGCTCGAATACCTCGTGTCGCCGGAAGCGCAGGCGCTGTATGCGCAGGCGAACTACGAATACCCGGTGCGCGCGAACGTCAAGCTCGATCCGGTGATCGCGAGCTTCGGTACGCTGAAGGTCGATCCGCTGCCGCTGGCCGACATCGCGAAGCATCGCCAGCAGGCCAGCCAGCTCGTCGACAAGGTCGGCTTTGACAACTGACGCGTCGCCGGCCGGCGCATGCCGCGAGCCATCCCGGCCGCGCCTGCGGCCGCGCGCGGGCAGCCTGTGGCTGCTCACGGCGCTGGTGATCGCCGCGGCGGTCGCTGCGCCGCTCGCGGTGCTCGTGGCCGCCGCGCTCGATGCCGATCTCGCGCACTGGCGCCATCTCGCCGCATTCGTGCTGCCGCAGGCGCTCGTCAATACGCTGCTGCTGCTCGCGGGGGTCGGCGCGATCGTGTCAATCGTCGGCACCGGCTGCGCGTGGCTCGTCACCGCGTACGATTTCCCCGGCCGCCGGATGCTGACGTGGGCACTGCTGCTGCCGCTCGCGGTGCCCACCTACATCGTCGCATTCGCGTATCTCGACCTGCTGCACCCGATCGGCCCCGTCCAGGGCACGATCCGCTGGTTGCTCGGCTTCGACAGCCCGCGCCAGTTCCGCCTGCCCGACCTGCGCTCGCTGCCCGGCGCGATCTTCGTGCTCGGCTTCGTGCTGTATCCGTACGTGTACCTCAGCACGCGCGCGATGTTCGTCACGCAGTCCGCGAGCCTGCTCGAAGCCGCGCGCACGCTCGGCGCGGGACGCATCGCGACGTTCTGGCGCGTCGTCGTGCCGCTCGCGCGGCCCGCGATCGCGGTCGGCGTGAGCCTCGCGCTGCTCGAAACGCTGAACGACATCGGCGCGTCGGAATTCCTCGGCGTGCAGACGCTGACCGTGTCCGTCTACACGACGTGGATCACGCGCTCCGACCTCGCCGGCGCCGCGCAGATCGCGCTGGCGATGCTCGCGATCGTCGTCGGCATGATCGCACTCGAACGCTACGGGCGCCGCCGCCAGCGCTACGCGCACGGCCGGCGCATGCGGCCGGTCTCGCCGCGTCGTCTCACCGGCGCGGCCGCGCTCGGCGCCGCCGTGCTCGGCTGGCTGCCCGTGCTGCTCGGCTTCGGCGCACCGGCCGCGTACCTCGCGGTCGAGACCGGCAAGCGGCTGCATCTGGTCGGCGGCGTATCCGACCAGTTGATGACGGGGCTCGCGAACACGCTGACGATCGCTACCGCCGCCACCGCCGCGACGCTCGCGTGCGGGCTCGTCGTCGCGTGGGCCGCTCGCGCGCAACGCGACAGCGCCCGTGCGGGCCCTGCCCGCCTGTGTGCGCGGATCGCGAGCCTCGGCTATGCGGTGCCGGGCACCGTGCTCGCGATCGGCCTGCTGATCCCGTTCGCGGCGGCCGACCGGCTGTTCGGTGCGGCGCTCGGCCGCGACGGGCTGCTGCTGATGGGCTCGGTCGCCGCGCTCGTGATCGCGTATACCGTGCGCTTTCTCGCGATCCCGGCCGGCAGCATCGAGGCCGGCCTCGCGCGCATCCCGCCGTCGCTCGAACACGCGGCGCGCTCGCTCGGCGAGACGGCCGGCGGCACGCTGCGCCGCGTCCACCTGCCGCTGCTGCGGCCCGCGCTCACGACGAGCGCGCTGCTGGTGTTCGTCGACGCGATGAAGGAATTGCCGGCCACGCTGCTGCTGCGCCCGCTGAATTTCGACACGCTCGCGACCTGGCTGTATGCGGAAGCTGCACGCGGCACCTACGAAGAAGGCGCGGTCGCCGCGCTCGCGATCGTGCTGGCCGGGCTCGTGCCCGTGATCCTGCTCGCCCGCACCCGCCACAAGATCGGAGCCTGAACCCGTGAACCTGCTTGAACTCGATGATCTCTGCGTCGCCTACGACACGCCGCACGGCCGCCGCATGGTGGTCGACGGGCTGAGCCTCGCGCTGCCGCGCGGCGACATCGGCTGCCTGCTCGGTGCGTCGGGCTGCGGCAAGACGACCGTCCTGCGTGCGATCGCGGGCTTCGAACCCGTGCGCATGGGGCGCATCGTGCTGGACGGCGCGCCCGTCGCGGCGCCGTCGCTCGACGTGCCGCCGGAGCGGCGGCGCATCGGCATGATGTTCCAGGATTACGCGCTGTTCCCGCACCTCAGCGCGGCCGACAACGTCGCGTTCGGCTTGCGGCGCATGCCGAAGGCCGAACGGCGCATGCGGATCGCCGAAATGCTCGACCTCGTCGGCCTCGCCGATGCCGGCGGCGCCTATCCGCACGAGTTGTCGGGCGGCCAGCAGCAACGCGTCGCGCTCGCCCGTGCGCTCGCGCCGTCGCCGGAGCTGCTGCTGCTCGACGAGCCGTTCTCGAATCTCGACGTCGATACGCGCGAGCGGCTCGCGTTCGAGCTGCGCGACATCCTGAAGCGGACGGGCCACACCGCGATCCTCGTCACGCACAACCAGGCCGAAGCGTTCGCGATCGCCGACCGGATCGGCGTGATGAAGGACGGCCGGCTCGCGCAATGGGACACGCCGTACGCGCTGCACCATCATCCGGCGAGCGCATTCGTCGCGGATTTCGTGCGCCGCGACGCGCTGGCCGACGAACGCGCGCGCGCCCTGGCGCGCGGCCGCTGAAGCAGGCTACGCCGGCTCGGCAAGATCGCGCACGGGCAGCGCGGTCGAATACTTGATCTGCTCCATCGCGAACGACGAACTGACGTCGAACAGCGGCACCGTGCGAATCAGCTGCTTGTAGACGCGGTCGTAGTCGTCGATGCCGGCCACCACGACGCGCAGCAGGTAATCGGTCTCGCCGCTCATCCGGTAGACCTCGACCACTTCCGGCATGTCGCGCACGGCCTGCGTGAAGCGCTGCGCCCATTCCTCGGTGTGCTGGTTCGTGCGGATCGCGACGAACACGGTCGTGCCGACGCCGAGCTTGCGCGGATCGCACAGCGCAACCTGCGCGCGAATCGCGCCGGTTTCCTTGAGCCGCTGCACGCGCTTCCAGCATGGCGTCTGCGACAGGTTCACGCGCTGCGCCAGTTCCGCGATCGGCAGTGTGGCATCCGCCTGCAGCAGTTCCAGCAGCTTGCGATCGATGGCGTCCATTTCTCCAGTCCCTCGTAGATAGAAATTTATTCTATTCATCTTGCACAACGGGGAACAATATGAAAACGGCTTCCGTGCGTCGACCGGTATAAATACCAATCCTGAACGATTCCGCCGCCAACCTTTCGTCGCCAAACGAAACAGGCGACTCCGCCCGTCAAGGTGGAGTCGCCTGAAATCGCTGCGCGCTGCAGCCTGCCGGCAGCGTTCCGGCCGGGCCGGCGCGCATGCGCCGCCGGCCGTCGCGCCGCTCAATACGCGACCGTCGCGATCTCGCGCACGAAGCTGTCCTGCTCGAGCGCGTCGACGAACGCGACTGCGTAGTCTTCTGCCGAGATCTTGCTGTTGCCCTGCGCGTCCACGATCAGCTTGCCCACGCCCGTGCGGAACGTGCCCGTGCGCTCGCCCGGCGCGATCAGCGCGGCCGGCGCGAAGAAGGTCCAGTCGAGATCGGCGACCGTCTCCAGGTAGTCGAACGCGTTGCGGTGCGCGAGCGCGACCGCCTTGTACGCGTCCGGGAAACCTTCGGTGTCGACGAGCTGCTTGCCCGGCGCGACTTCGAGCGAGCCGGCGCCGCCGACCACGACGAGACGCTTCAGGCCGGCCTGGCGCGTGCCGGCGACCAGCGCCTTCGCAGCCGCGACGACCTTCGCCGCGTCGTCCTGCTTCGGGCCGTACGCGCTTGCGACGACGTCGTGGCCCGGCAGCGCGGCCGCGATGCTGGCCGCGTCGAACAGGTCGGCCGCCTTCGCGGTGATGCCGTCATCCGATGCGCCCGGATGGCGCGACAGCGCGGTCACGCGATGGCCGCGTCGCACGGCTTCCGCCGCGATGCGCGAGCCGATCATGCCGGTGGCGCCGAACAGCGCGATATTCAAGGAACGTTGCGTCATGACGATTCTCCAGTAAGAAAAATATGTAACACAATTAATTACACATAAGACCGAAAAAAACGGGGCGAAGCCCCCGTTGCACCGGACACCGCGCCGCGCGCCGTCCGGCTTCCTGCCTTGCCTGCTGCCGGCTATCTGCCGGCGGCGCGTGCTGCCTGTTGCGTGCGCTGCTCGAGATCCAGCATGTCGGCCGTCACGTCGACGAGCGTGCGCGTGGCGAGCGATGCCTCCATCGCGCGCTGCGCATCGCCGATATAGCCGGTCAGCACGCCCTGGATGTGCCGCCCGACGAGGCACGCGGGATTCGGTGCCTCGCGATGCAGCGCGAACAGCTGCGCATCGTCGACCGCGCGATACACGTCGAGCAGCGTGATCTCGCCGGGCTCGCGCGCCAGCAGCGCGCCGCCGCCGGCGCCGAGCTGCGACGTGGTCAGCCCCGCGGCTGCCAGCATCGACAGCAACCGGCGAATCAGCGCCGGATTCGTATTCACGCTGCCCGCGATGATGTCGGACGACAACGGCACGCCTTCCTGCATCGACAGCAAGGCGAGCACGTGGACGGCAAACGCGAACCGGCTGCTGGTATTCATTGCTCACTCACTCGGCGACGCCGGTCCGACCCGCAACCGGCGACATGTGTAACCATGATAATTACATTTTGCGGATCGTGCAAGCCCGCGTCATTCGCCGCTGGCGGGCTTGGCACCCGACGCGTTCTGCTGGCTCCACTGCTGGAGCTTCTTGCCGGCTTCCGCGATCTTCGCGCCCGCTTCGGAAGCCGCATGCGCGACGACCGCGGAGGCAGCCGCGTCGATCTGCGCCTGCGCGGCCGACGCGATGCCGCTCGCGGACAGCGGCGGCACGGCCGACGCCGCGGATGCAATGCCGGCCTTTGCGGCATTGATCTGCTGGTTGACGGTGCTCGCGACCTGATCGAGCGCCTTGGCCGCATTGTTCGCGGCATCGGCGGCCGCGCTCGCGGCCGTATCGGGTTGGGCGACCGGCGTGCCGGACTTCTCGCAGCCCGCGAGCAACAGCAGCGCGCCGGCGGCCACGGCCGCCAGCACGGACCCGGGCACGCGACGCGCCCGCGATGTCTTCATGTTCATCAGCAATCTCCGGCCGCGCATCGCACAGCCTTATGGTGGGTTGGACCGGTGTCGATGATACCGCCTGTGGAACAGGCCAAATAACGACCCGTTATTAAAAATGCCTTTCAATTTCGGACTCGTCTGATTCAATCGCAGGCGCTACGTGACTAAAGTGGGCACGCTCCAATCCGTTTCGTACGCGTCCCCTTTTTCTTATGGCTTTCCTCGTCGACTGGTTCATCGTCCTCGCCGCGCTGCTGGCCGCCACCCTGTTCCTGTGCCTGCGCGCGCCGTCAGCGCGCCGCCTGGCCGAATCCGGACGCCCGCGCCGCGTCGCGTCCGCGCGCCTGCTCGTGCAGGCCGTGATCGGTTTCTGGACGGCCGCGCTGATCGTCGCGGAAGGCATCCTCGGCCCCGACGGCGACGGCCAGTCGCTTGTGGGCTTCGCGGCCCTCGCGTTCGCCGCGCTCGGGCTGTCGACCGTCGCCGCCTACTGGTCGGCATGCGCGCTGCGGCTGCGCCGGCCGCCCGCGCTGTTCGCCCGCCACTGACGCGCCAGGTCGGTGCGCATCGGCGCACCACACCGCATCACCTCGCCCGCACGACGCACCAGTTCAGCACGCGCTGCACCATGCGCGTGCACCGCGTGTGGTCGCCGATCGCCTCCGGCCACGCCCCCATCCCGTGCACGATTCACCGAAATACCGCACCGCACGGCACCTGAGCACCAACTCCACGCAGCCGCTCACCAAGTTGGCTCGATACTTGCATTCCTTGCCCGTTTTTTGCGCAAGGAAGCCACGGCATGGATGGTCTGAAATCCGGCGTCGATACACTGTTCCTGTTGATCGGCGCCGTCATGGTGCTCGCGATGCACGCGGGCTTCGCATTTCTCGAACTCGGCACGGTCCGCAAGAAGAACCAGGTCAACGCGCTCGTGAAGATCCTGGTCGACTTCTCGGTGTCGACGCTCGCGTATTTCTTCATCGGCTACACGATCGCGTACGGTGTCGAGTTCTTCGACGACATCGGCACGCTGTCGCAGCACAGCGGCTACGCGCTCGTGCGCTTCTTCTTCCTGCTGACCTTCGCGGCGGCGATTCCCGCGATCGTGTCCGGCGGCATCGCCGAGCGCGCGAAGTTCAACCCGCAGCTCGTCGCGACGCTGATCATCGTCGGTTTCATCTATCCGTTCTTCGAAGGCATCGCGTGGAACGAGCGCTTCGGCGTACAGGCCTGGCTCACGCACGCGTTCGGTGCGCCGTTCCACGATTTCGCCGGCTCGGTCGTCGTGCACGCGTTCGGCGGCTGGGTCGCGCTGCCGGCCGTGCTGCTGCTCGGCGCGCGCCACGGCCGCTATGCGAAGGACGGCCGGATCGCCGCGCATCCGCCGTCGAACATCCCGTTCCTCGCGCTCGGTGCATGGGTGCTCGCGGTCGGCTGGTTCGGCTTCAACGTGATGAGCGCGCAGACGCTCGACAAGATCAGCGGCCTCGTCGCCGTGAACTCGCTGATGGCGATGGTCGGCGGCACGCTCGCCGCATGGATGGCCGGCCGCAACGACCCGGGCTTCACGTACAACGGGCCGCTCGCCGGCCTCGTCGCGGTTTGCGCGGGCTCCGACGTGATGCATCCGATCGGCGCGCTCGTCACGGGCGCGGCCGCCGGCGCGCTGTTCGTCGCGATGTTCACCTGCGTGCAGAACCGGTGGCGCATCGACGACGTGCTCGGCGTGTGGCCGCTGCACGGCATGTGCGGCGCGCTCGGCGGCCTCGCGGCCGGCGTGTTCGGCCTGCCTGCGCTCGGCGGCCTCGGCGGCGTGTCGTTCCTGTCGCAGCTCGTCGGCACGCTCGGCGGCATCGTGATCGCCACCGCGGGCGGCACGCTCGTCTACGGCGCGCTGAAAGCGACCGTCGGACTGCGCCTCGACCGCGAAGCCGAGTTCGACGGTGCCGACCTGTCGCTCCATCGCATCTCGGCGACGCCCGAGCGCGATTGATCCGCGATCCGCCGACGAACACCCGGCGCATCATTACATTTTCAATTCAAAAAACTTTCATATAGCGTCCTTACACTTCGGTCCAGTTTTCAATTTGCCTTCGCGAAGCTTGCCGACCGCCTGCTTCGCGTCGGCCATTCCTCCAACAACTGAAACTGGACTCCACATGCCCGCGTTGCCCAATGCTGCCCGTCGTCAGGCCCTGAAGATCCTTGCCGGCGCGCCGATGCTTCCCCTTTCCGGTCTCGCGCTGCCGGCCCTGCTGACGGGTTGCGGCGGCGACGACAATCCCGCATCGACGCCGGCCCCGGTGGCCGCCGCCTATACGTCGGCCGCCTTCTCGGCGATGGCCGCGCCGACGCTCGACAATGCAGCCGCGATGGCCACGACGACGGTCGGCTCGACGCTGTCGGTGTCGTTCTCGGACGGCTCGTCGCGCAACTTCAAGCTCGCGTACCGGCCGTTCTTCGTGACGGGCGACATGGTGCCGGACGGCAAGGGCGGCACGACGCTCGCGGGCGGCTACTACGACATCAACAACCAGCCGATCATCGATCGCTCGGTCGCCGGCAAGGAACGCCAGTTCTATTCCGACTGCCCGGACGGCAGCTCGCTGCTGACGCTGAAGAACGCGAACGTGCCCGGCGTGAAGGGCAACACGGTGTTCGCGGTCGTGCAGTTCGAATACACGACGCGCGACCAGGCGAGCGCGTCGCAGTACGGCCAGCTGCCGTCGCCGATCGCGGTGCTCACGCTCGACCAGGATCCGGCCACCGGCGCGCTGAAGGTCGTGAAGTACCACAACGTCGACACGTCGAAGGCGCACGGCCTGTGGATCACCTGCGGCGCGAGCCTGTCGCCGTGGGGCACCCACCTGTCGAGCGAGGAATACGAGCCGGACGCGACGAAGGCTGCCACCGACGCGCAGTTCAAGGCGTTCAGCAAGAACACGTTCGGCGACGAGACGAAGGCGAACCCCTACCACTACGGCCACCTGCCCGAGATCACCGTGAACCCGGACGGCACGGGCACCGTGAAGAAGCACTACTGCCTCGGCCGCATCTCGCACGAGCTGATCCAGGTGATGCCGGACCAGCGCACGGTGATGATGGGCGACGATGCGACCAACGGCGGCCTGTTCATGTTCGTCGCCGACAAGGCGGCCGACCTGTCGGCCGGCACGCTGTACGTCGCGAAGTGGACGCAGACGTCGTCGGCCGGCGCCGGCACCGCGACGCTCACGTGGATCAGGATCGGCCACGCGACCAGCAGCGAGATCGAAGCGCTCGCGAACACGCTGAAGGCGTCGGACATCATGGACCTGGTGACCGCCGACCCGAACGACGCGAGCTACACGAAGATCCACTTCGGCGGCAAGTTCAACTGGATGCGCGTGAAGCCGGGGATGGAAAAGGCAGCCGCATTCCTCGAGACGCACCGCTACGCGGCACTGCTCGGCGGCAGCATGGCCTTCACGAAGCTCGAGGGCACGACGGTGAACGCGAAGGACAAGATCGTCTACACGGCGATGTCGCGGATCGAGACGTCGATGGTCAAGGGCAACGCGGTGTCGCGCGACGTCGCGGTCGACAAGAAGATCGCTGCCGGCGCCGTCTACGCGCTGAACCTGAAGGCTGGCCAGCGCGACACGACGGGCGGCTCGATCGACAGCGAATGGGTGCCGGTCGACATGGGCGCGCCGGCCGCGCTCGTCGGCGAGGATCTCGCCGCGGCCGACGGCCTCGGCAACCTCGCGAACCCGGACAGGATCGCCAACCCGGACAACCTGAAGTTCTCCGAAAAGCTGCGCACGCTGTTCATCGGCGAAGACTCGGGCATGCACGTGAACAACTTCCTGTGGGCGTACAACGTCGACACGAAGACGCTCGCGCGCGTGCTGTCGTGCCCGGCCGGCGCGGAATCGACGGGCCTGCACGCGGTCGACGAGATCAACGGCTGGACCTACATCATGAGCAACTTCCAGCACGCCGGCGACTGGGAGTCGCCGCTGCACGACAAGGTCAAGCCGACGCTCGATCCGCTCGTGCGCGCGAACTTCAAGGACCGCTTCGGCGCCAGCGTCGGCTACCTGACGGCCGAGCAGACCGGCATCAAGCTCGCGAAGGCCTGACCCGCGGCACCGTGGGGCCGCGTGCCCCCGGCGCGCTTTCTTCATCACGTTTCATTCGTCGGCGCTCCACGCCGTTTGACGCGCGATGCCCGTGACGGGCGTCGCGCTTTTTTGCGTGTGGCCAGCGCGTCAATGCAGGCCGGCCGGGCTCCGCCCCGGCAGCGCACCGCCCGGAAAACCGGACAGGCTCGGCGCACTGGCCGGCATCGCCGGGGCCCCCGCCGGTGCGTCGGCGACCGGCGCGGACAGCCCGGGGGCGAGGTACAGGAACTTCCATTGCCGATAGGTCTCGGCCCCTTCGAAGTCCATGTATCGATCGGGAAATCCCGCGCGCTTGATCGTCGTGTCGTCCGAGCTGCTGAACACGCCGTAGAAGCGGTCGGCGCGCCACAGGAAGGACCAGTCGTTCTTGCCGCTGACCGGGTCCGGATACGCACGGCGCAGGTGGTGCATGGGCTTCGCGAAGCGGGTGTCTTCCAGCAGATCGTCGACCGTTTGCGGGTATGCGCGCGCGAGCCGGTAATACCCGATGATGGCCTTCCGGTACTGGTCGCCGACGAACAGCAGTTGCCGCTCCTGCTCGCGGCGCCGCTGCAGCGACCAGACGTCCAGCGCGCCGGCCAGTGCGATCGACATCAGCATCAGCGCGATCAGCAGTGCGAGCAGCACGAGCCCGCGCTGCCGCCCGCGGCGGCGGGCATGCGGCGCGCGCGCGACGCGGCGCCCGGCCCACTTCATTTCGCCGCCCCGGCCGCAACCGTTGCCGTTGCCGCGACGCCCGGCGGCACGCCCTGCGCGTCGCTCGCGGGCCCGACGTCGTACACGCCGGGCTTGGTCTCGTCCGGCGATGCGATCGTCGCCCATTTGTCGTCGCCGTTGACCGGATCGACCGGCACCGCACGCAGATAGTGTTTCGCGACCAGTTCGTCGAGCGTCTCGGGATACTGCCCGTTGTCGCCGTAATACTGGTCGATCGCATTGCGCATGACCGCGAGGTTCTGCAGCCTCACCTGCTCCTTGCCGCGCTCGATGCTGTGCATGTAGCGCGGCACGGCCAACGTCAGAAGCAGTCCGATGATGGCCATCACGACCACGATTTCGATCAGCGTAAAGCCGCGGATCCGGCGGATGCGAGCGAGTTTCATGATGAACCCCGTCACCACTGTTTGTACGGAATGCCGTTGATGCCGATACGCGCCGATTTCGACGTCACGTCGAACACGTCCTTGCCGGGCTCGATGCCGCCAGGCGGCCCGTCGGCCGCCGGCTCAGGCGGCGTGCCGTACGCACGCACGTCCCAGGTGTCCTCGTCCGGCGTATCGGCGTCGCCGGTGAAGAACGGATCGCGCGGCACGCGGCGCAGGAACATCAGCATGCCGCCCTTCGGGTCGCGGGCGTTTTTCACACCCGTCACGAGCACGGTGAGCGACGGCGGATAGCCGGACGCTTCGGCTTCCTTTTCGATCTTCCCCGCGTCGCTCGCCTCCTTGTACGCATCGAGCGCCGTGCGGATCTCGCGCAACGCGGCACCCAACGCCTGCTCCTTCTGCCGCTGCACGAGCAGTTCGGAGAACGGCATGACCGCGAGCGCGAGGATCGCCACGAGCGCGAGCGTGACGACCATCTCGATCAGCGTGAAGCCGCGCTGGCCGATGCGGCTGGCGCGGCCCACGCAAGTCGCTGCATTGCGCGCGGCCACGGCTCACTTCCCGACCGGGCGAAGCGGGTTTTCGCTCGGAATGTCGCCCGCCGGCATCTGCAGCGTCGGGGGCGGGGCCGCCGGTGCGGCGGCCGGTGCATTGGCCGCCGCGGCAGCCTGCTCGGCCGGCGCAGGCGACGCAACCGGCGTCACGGTGGTGCCCGGCGCGGGCGCGACTTCGTTGCCCGCCGATGCGGCCGGCTGCTCCGCCGCGGCGGCCCCACCGGTCCCGGCGGCCGGCGCGGGGAGCGCCGGCTGAGGACGCGAGAACCGCCCGCCGTAAGGTTCAGGCGGCGGCGTCGTGCGCGGGGCGGCCGGCAGCTGCCCGAACGCGCCGGTCCCCGGCGACGCTTGCGTGCGGTTCGCCGCGGCCTCCAGCGGCGACGGCGCCGCACGACCCGAGGTCCCGCCGCCCACGCTGCCCGGAACGACCTTGGCCTCCGGCGCCGCGGGCGCCGCCTCCGCGCTCAGCATCACCGGATCGAGTCGAAGCTGGTCGGCGTGCACGTTGACGTCGGTGCCCGACCACACTTCCTGCGTGTCCGCATCCGCCGCAACCTGCGGCCGGACGATATGCGGCGTGATCTGCAGCACGATCTCGGTCTTCTTGTGATCGCCGCCGTGATCCGAGAACAGTCGGCCGAGCACCGGCAGCTGCCCGAGACCCGGCACCTTGTTCGCGTTGCGGCGGTCCTCGTCCGAAATCAGGCCGCCCATGATCTGCGTTTCGCCGTCGCGAAGCCGCAGGCTGGTCGACGCACTGCGCGTACCGATCTGATAGGCGAGCGAGCTCAGCCCCTGCGAGTTGCCGCTCGAGATCGTGTTGGTGATGTTGCTCACTTCGAGATTCAGCTTGATGCCGACGTCGCCGTCGCGATAGACCTGCGGCTCGACCTCGAGCTTGATGCCCACGTCGAGGTACTGGATCATCTGCGTGAATGACGGGCCGCTGGTGCTCGGCGTGCTCGAGCTCGAGATCACCGGCACCTTGTCGCCGATCATGATGCGCGCCTTTTCCTTGTTGCGCGCACGGATGCGCGGACTCGCGAGCAGGTTCGCGTCGGTATCGGTGAGCTTGAAGTCCGCGGTGGCCGACAGGCTGCTGACGTTCAGCGCATTGATCGGCAGATGGTGCA
Source organism: Burkholderia sp. BCC1972 (assembly GCF_905339605.1). Classification (NCBI taxonomy): domain Bacteria; kingdom Pseudomonadati; phylum Pseudomonadota; class Betaproteobacteria; order Burkholderiales; family Burkholderiaceae; genus Burkholderia; species Burkholderia sp. BCC1972. Next base: position 72,416 of record NZ_CAJPGH010000032.1, read on the forward strand.
GCACACCCCAGGTATCGGCCGAGCTCGGCGTCGACACCGTAAACGAGCTGGGCCAGTTGATGCCCAGCTGCGACATCCGGTCATGCGAGACCTCCAGCACCTCGACCTCGAGCATCACTTCCGGCTCCGGCAAGTCCTGGGCGGCAATCATCTCCTCGGCGACCTTGATCATGTCCGGCGTGCCGCGGATCGTCACCGTGTTCGCGTGCTCGTCGATCACGGCCTCCTTCACCTTCAACAGGCTCTTCAGGAGCGACTGGACCTGCTTCGCGTCGACGTTCGACAGCTGGAACGTACGCACCTTGAGCTCCTGGTATTCGAGCTCCTTGGCCGGCGTCGCCGGGTAGATGAACAGCGTGTTCGCGTTCATCTGTTTCTTGTCGAGCTGGTTCTGCAACAGGATCATGTCGACCGTGTCCTGCAGCGATGCGTTCTGCACGAAGATCGTCGTCTTCAGATCGGCGCGCACGTCGCGATCGAAAATGACGTTCAGCCCGGACGTCCGCGACAAGGCCTCGAACACCATCCGCACGTTCGCGTCGCGAAACTGCAGCGACACCGGCGTGCGCATGATCGACGACGCCGCGAGCTTGTCGTCGCGATCCGCATGTTGCTGGCGGCGCTTTTCGTCGAGCTCCGCCTGCATCTGCGCCGCCATCGTGTTGGCCGGATCCTCGACCAGCACGCGATGCACGCGTTCGGCCGCCTGCGCGTACGAACCGCGCTTCATCATGCGGTCGGCTTCCTGCAGGATCGCAAGATGCTTGCGGTCCTGGTCGATCATCGTGCCGATCCGGCGCGCGCGCTCGCTGGCGGGATCGAGTTGCTTCGCCATGTAGACGGAGCGCGCCGCGTCGTCGAACTCGTTCTTCTGGCGAAACGCGTCCGCATTGTCGAGCAGCTCGTCGACGGCTTCCTTGCGGTCGTGCAATGCGTCGATCTTCACCTGCGCATTGGTCGGATCGTCGTGCAGGTTCGGTACATGCGCACAGCCGCCGCAGGCGAGCAGCGCCACGGCGATCGCCAGCGCGCGCTTCGTCGCGCACCGGTTGACCGGCGGCACCGATCGCGCGTCGGCCGCGGGGGCGGAGCAAAGGCATGTCGACCGGCCGTCGTCCCCGTCGCGGCGCGCATCCCGTGTGCGTATGGTTTTCATTTACTTTCCTTCCACTGGAATGAGCACCATCTGGACCTGGTTCAGCGGCAGATAGGTGAGCACCACGTTCGATTCGGATACCGAATCGACCCGATACTGGCCGCCGATCACGTCACCCGGCGAAACGATCAGCAACTGGTCTCCGTTGCCGAGAAACACCTGCGGCTTCGCCGCCTTGGCATCCTGCTGGCCGAGATAGACGAACGGCACCGGTGGCGCGGTAGGCGGCGCCGGACGCGTTTCGGGCGGCGGCGGCACGACGGGCGGCGGCGGCAGCCACGACGACGCCGTGAACGGATCGTGTGCGGCTTCGACCGACACAGGCGCACGCAACGCGGCGAGCCTGTCGCGCGGCGTCGCCGCCGCTGCGTGCGACGCGGGCGCAGGCGCCGCGGCATGAGAGGCCGGCGCGACGCGCGCGCGGGTCGGCGCGGACGCCACGTGCGCACCGTCGTGATGGACCACGATGCTTGCAGCAACCGGTGCCGGTTGCTGCATCGCCGCCACCAGCACGCGATATCCGGCGCCGGCGACGACGAGGCAACCCAGCGCGAGCGCGAGTGCGAGCCGATGGCGCGAAGCAGGCTTCATGACGGCGGAGATCATGGCTGGGCGCTCCGATAGACGAGTTCGAAACGCACCCGCGCGTCGAGAATGCTGCTGCCCACCGCGGGACGCTCGACGTGGATTTCCTGCAGCGCCGCGTTCGGCACGTTGTTCAGCACCGATGCGAGAAAATGCCGGATCGCGCCGTACTGATCCTTCACGGGCAGCAGCACCTGGTAGCGCGCGAAGCGTCCGCCCGACTCCGTCGTCATCTGGTACTCGGCGGACCCGAGCGTCAGATGGCTGTCGCGTGCCTGTTCGAAGATCGATGCGATGTCGTCCGCGCTTTGCGACGAAGCCGGAAAGAGCGTCGGCAGCGCGTCGAGCGTGGTCGCATCCGCGGCCGTGTCGCGCACCTCGGCGGGACGATGGCCGTGGGCCGCGCGCACCACCCCGGCCGGCGCCAGCATCGCGTGCGTGTCGGACTCGACGCCCGCGATCGCCGCACACGTGATGCCGGCGGCGCCGAGCATCAGCAGCCCGGCGAGGCCCGGCAGGCCGAATGCGCGCCGCCACTCGAAGCGAAGCGTGAGCAGGCGGTCCGCGAAACGATCGGCTTTCATGATTTCCTCCAGACGGCCGTGATCTGGAAACGCACCGGCTTGCCCGCCACGTTCTCCTCGACGAGATGGCCGTTGAGCGTCGCCTCGCGCAGCACGACACTCGTCTGCAAATACTTCAGGTACGCGATCATCGCGTCCGGGTCCTTCGCTTCGGCCGTGATGCGAATCTGGCCCTGCGCGGGATTCTGGTCGATGCCGATCAGTGCGACGTCGTGGCCCGGATAGTCCTCGACGATCGAGAAGAGCGTCTGCCATGGCACGGTCAATTCGCGCAGCACGGCCTGGCTCTGCTTTTCCGCGAGCTTGGCAGCCGCGGTGGGCGGCGCCTTCGCGACGTGTTGCTGCACGAACATGCGATGCTGGACGACCGCCTGGCTGTCCCTGACGCGATCGTTCTCCGCGTACGCGTACCAGAGCCGGACGGCGCACGCGCCCCACAGCAACGCGGCGATACCGAGGAGGATCGCGCCGCGGGTGCCGATGCGCGCGCGGCGCCGGCAAAAATCGATGTCGAGCGTGCGGATCATGGCGCGTACTCCAGCAACCGGCGCGCGGGCGAACCATCGAGCGCCGCGCGGCCCGGCAGCGCGACCGCGGCGAAACGCGCGTCGAACGGCGCGGCATCCATGTCGACGCCGGACAGATAGACCTTGCAGGCATCACGCTTCAGGCCCGTGCGCATCGCCGAGCGCTCGAACAGCTGCTCGGCGAGCTCGGCGAGCCGCGACGCGTCGCCCGACTCGCCCGGAAAGAGGCGCTGCGTGTCGTACGCGATCCACTCGCCGCGCTCGATCATGACGGCCTGCAGCAGCGCTTCATCGACGACGAGCAGCATCGCGTCGCCGTCCGGCTTCGCCGCGAACCGGTTGAGCGTCTCCGGCAGCGCCGCGCGCAGGCAGCAGATCCGCACGTCGCCGGACGCGCCCGTACCGAGAATGCCGTCGTACAGCGTGCGCGGCAGCGCGCTGGCAAAGAGCGCACGGCCGCCGTGCCGCACGTCGAAGCGCGCGACCAGCGACTCGGCGGCGACGCCGTACGTGTCGGAGAAATGCGCGAGTGCGATTTCCTCGAGCTCGCGGGCGTGCAGCGCGCGGAAGTCTCCGCGCAGGATCGCGTGACAACACCAGAAGTCGTCGAGCACGATGTGCGCACCGCGCGCCGGCGCCCGCTTCGCGCCAGCATCGGCATCGGCACCGAGCGCGGGAGCCAGCGCGGCACGCAGCGCGTCGAGCATCCCCGCCTCGCTGCCGAACTGGTCGTCGGGAATGACGACGCTCAGCGGCTCGGCGACGAACCCGCGACGGCCCGGCCGCCACGGCGCGCGCGTACGGACGCCGACGACGATCTCGCGCGTACCGACGCCCACGGCAAGCGATTCATTCGACCATGGTGACACGATTGATCTCCTCGAGCGTCGTTTCGCCGCGCTTCACCAGGTCGATCGCCGACGCCCGCAACGTCGTCATCCCGTAGCGCAGCGCCGCGGCCTTGATATGCCCGAGCGGTGCGCGCTCGGACAGCAGTTGCCGCAGTTCATCGTTCATGCGCAGCGCCTCCGCGATCGCCCGCCGGCCGCGATAGCCGCTGCCGCGGCACATCGCACACCCGGTACCGCGTCGAAACAGGTAGCTGCCGGCCGTATCGGGGTCGATGCCCGAGCGGACGAGCGCATCCGCGTCCACCGTGTCCTCGTCGAGACAGTCCGTGCAGCACTGGCGCAGCAGCCGCTGCGCGATGACGCCGTTCAGCGCCGATACGAAGCTGTACGGATCGACCTCCATGTTCGTGAACCGGCCGATCACGTCGAACACGTTGTTCGCATGCACGGTGGTAAACACCTGATGGCCGGTCAGCGCCGCCTGCACGGCGATCTGCGCGGTTTCGGGATCGCGGATTTCGCCGACCATGATCTTGTCCGGATCGTGCCGCAGGATCGACCGCAAGCCGCGCGCGAACGTCAGGCCCTTCGCCTCGTTGACCGGGATCTGCAGGATCTCGCCCAGCTGGTACTCGACCGGATCCTCGATCGTCACGATCTTCTCGAGCCCGTTGTTGATTTCGGTGAGGATTGCGTAAAGCGTCGTGGTCTTGCCGCTGCCGGTGGGGCCCGTGACGAGCAGCATGCCGTACGGCATCGACGCGACCGACCGCATGAAGCGCGTGTCGGCCGGCTGGAACCCGAGCGCCTCGAGCGTCAGGCCGCCCGACGCCTGGGAAAGCTGATAGCGGTCGAGAATCCGCAACACCGCGTCCTCGCCGAACTGGTTCGGCATGATCGACACGCGAAAATCGATCTCGCGTCCCGCGTACATCGCCTTGAAGCGCCCGTCCTGCGGGATGCGGCGCTCCGCGATATCGAGCTCGGAGATCACCTTCACGCGCGACAGCACCTGATCCGCGACGTCGCGGCCCTCCACGCGCCCCACCACCGTCAGCACGCCGTCGACGCGGCACTTGATCATCAGGCCGGCCGCCCGGCATTCGAGGTGGATGTCGCTCGCCAGCATCTTGAGCGCATCGTAGATCGTCGAATTGAGCAGGCGCACCACCGGGCTGTCGTCGCTGCTGATGCCCTGCAGCGTCAGCGCGAGCGACGCCGGATCGGGCGCGCACTGGATCGGGTCGTCGAACGCGAGCGAATCCATCGCGCGGATGTCCTTCTCGCGCACCGCAAGATACGCGCTCAGGTCGCCCGCGCTCGCGAGCGCCCATCCGTACGGCAGTGCCGGGTGCACACGCATCCGGTGTTCGATCCAGCCGCGCGTGCGCGCATCGAGCGGATCGGCGATCGCGAACAGCAGCGCGCCGCCGTCGGGATCGCGCAGGCACACGCAGAGACGCGCCATCGCCTCGACGAACGGCACGAGCTCGAAATCCGGCTCCAGGCGGTTCAGCTCGCGGATGCCGATCGGTTTCATCCGGAACTGCGTGGCGAGCCGCTCGCGGATGTCGTCCGCGCCCAGCGCCGTGTGCGCCGCCAACGCCTCGAGTGCGCGAATGCCGGAACCGTGGCGTTCGCCGAGCGTCCGAAGCAGGTCGCGCAGGCCGGCATCCGCGTCGGGATCGGGATCGAGGGGAGAAGTGACGATGTCCACGTGCGTCTCCAGGACGGTCTACTGAATGCTCGATGCGATCTCGAAGATCGGCATGTACATCAACACGACGATGCCGCCGATCACCACGCCGATCACGATCATCATCGCGGGTTCGATCAGCCGCGAAATCAGGTCGATCGTGCGCGACACCTGCGCTTCCTGGAATGCGGCGATCCGGTCGAGAACGGGCCCGAGCCCGCCGGTCTTTTCGGCCACCGTCAGCAGGCGATAGCCGATCGCGTTCGCGAGGCCGGCCTGCTGGAATGCATCGGACATCTTCGCGCCGTTGCGGATCTGCTGCAGCGCGGCGGCAAGCGCGGCCTGATCCGCGCGGCCGACCAGGCCGCGCGCGAGGTCGAACGCGCGAATGGCGGGAATGCCGCCGTCGACCAGCATCGCGGTCGTGCGATAGAACTGCGACTGGCGAAACACGCGGAAGTGTTGGCCGATGCCGGGCAGCGCCAGCAGCCGGTCGGCGATCCAGATCCGCAGGGCCGGCCGCCGCAGCGCGACGCCGGCGGCGACCGCCAGCACGGCCAGGCCGCCCGCCAGCCCGGCGCCGTGCGCGTGCACCATGCCGCCCCACGCCATCAGCAGCCGCGACATCAGCGGCAGTTCGCGTCCGCTGTGTTCGAGCAGCGTCGCGAACCGCGGCACCACGAAGCCGAGCAGGAACAGCACGACGGCTGCGCCGACGAACAGCAGCACCGTCGGGTAGATCGCCGCCGACACGACCCGTGCGCGCAGCTCGCGCAGCGTCGCGCTGTTGGCCGAATAGCGCGTGAGGCTGTCGGCCAGTCCGCCGGTCTGCTCGCTCGCCTTCACGCACGCCACCAGCACCGGCGGAAAGATCGGGCTCGCGTGCTCGAGCGCCATCGACAGCGACTGCCCTTCCTCGAGATGTCGCAGCAGGTCGTGATACACCTGCGCGGACGCTTCGCGCCGCGTGCTGCCGCCGAGCGTGCGCAATGCGTCGACGAGGCCGACACCCGCGTCGAGCAGCGCCGCGAGCTCGCGCGCGAACATGTCGACGTCGAAGCGCGCACGCGGCATGCCGAACCGCTTCGCGCCGTGCCGCTGCCGCGCGGCGTCCGCGTTGACCGACACGACGCGCAGGCCGCGCGCGCGAGCAAGCGATGCGGCGTTCGCCGGCGAATCGCTGTCGATTCGCAGCGTCTGCACCGAGCCGCTCGTATCGAATACCCGCAGCACGAATTTCACGTCGACTCTCCTTGCGGTCTGCTCATGCCGTGCACAGTGGCCACGCCCCTACCACGACGAGATCGTCACGTTCTCGCCGGTACCGCCGCCGCGTCCGTCCTTGCCGAGCGAAAACAGGTCGTAGTCGCCGTGTTCGCCCGGTGAACGATACTGATAGGGCCGATCCCACGGATCCACCGGGACGGCTTTCTGCAGATAGGGGCCGCTCCACCGCGCTGCGCTTTGCGGCTTGTTCACGAGCGCATCGAGCCCTTCCTCGGTGGTCGGATACGAACCGACGTCGAGCCGGTATTGATCCAGCGCCTGGCCGAGCGACACGATCTGCGCGCGCGCGATCTTCACGTTCGACTTGCCGACCTGTTCGAAGTACCGTGGCGCGACGAGCCCTGCCAGCAACCCGATGATGACCATCACGACGAGCAATTCGAGCAACGTGAAGCCGCGGCTCGCGCATGCACGGCACACGCTTCGTTCGTCGCGCGGCCGCCGGCCCGGCCCGCCGGCCGGTATCGAGGACGATTCATGGCTCACGGCTTCCCTCCCTGTATCGACCCGCGGCGTCGGCGCTGCCGATGCCGTTGATTGCATTCTTGTTCACGCCGGTACGCGCCAGAAGTAGGAGGTGCCGTCCATCCCCATGGGTAGTTCCCCCCCAGTTGGGAAACCTGCCGATGGAGGGGATTCACACATGGTCGTCGTCGTTCAGCGCGAGCACGCCGATGTCGATCGCGAAGTGAACCAGGCCGGTCAGGTTGGCGATGCCGAGCTTGCGCATGAGATTGGCGCGATGCTTGTCCACGGTCTTCGGACTGACCTTCAGGCACTCGCCGACCTGCCGGCTCGTGTGCCCCTCGACGACGAGGCGCAACACCGTGCGCTCGCGACTGGTCAGCGCACCCCACAGGCGCGCCTTGTGCGCGTTCGCGTCGCGCAACCCATGCAGGCCGACGCGGGCGCGATAGGCGTCGAGGCTGACCACGCACTTGCCCTGCATCACGAAGCGCATCTCGCGCACCAGGTCGGCGAACGGCGCGTCCTTGAGCACGTAGCCGTCCGCACCGGCGGCGAAAGCGTCGCTCACGTCATCTTCGCTGCGATGAACCGTGAGGACGATGATCCGCACATGCGGCACGTCGCGCTTGATCGTCGCGATTGCTTCGAAGCCGCTGCCGCCCGGCATCGACAGATCCATCAGGATCAGGTCGGGCCGGGTCTTCTCGGCGAGATGACAGGCCTCGACCCCGCCGCTCGCCGCGCCGACGATGCAGTAGTCGGCCAGCTCGGAAACCAGGTGACTCAGGCCGATCCGCAACAGATGCTGGTCCTCGACGATCAGCACACGATGCTTGTTGTCCAATTTCGACGCTCCCTCGCAGAAACGCGGCGCCCAGGGCCGGTTCCCGCTAATGACGGGCTTGCGAACGTGCCTTTCCGCGCGTCCCCCGAGGGGACTTCAGCTGGGCGCGTGCAAGGAGAAAGCGGTCGCAACAGCCGTAGCCATTGCAACGACGAACGATGCCGCCGTGCGGGCGGAAAGATACGTCTCCCTGTCTGGAAAAATTCATTCGTGGGGCCGGCGCAAACCCGTGATTCGCGGGAGCGGGCCCTAGTTGGACGCAACGACGTCGCGATAGGCCGCCAGCAGCTCGGTGGGCGTCGCGAAACCGTCGATCCGCAGCCACGCCTGGCCCGGCGCGGCCCGCACGAACGTCACCGGCGTGTGGTTCATCTTGTCGCCGCGATACACGTTGAACGCGCGCTGCGCGGCCACGCTCGCATCGACGGTCCCGGTGTAGTGCTGCCATTCGGGGCCGGCATCGAAGCGCGCCGCGTAGGTCCTGAGCCGCTCGGGCGTGTCCGCCTCCGGATCGATCGAGATCGACATGATGTGGACCTTGTCGCGGTCGGCGCCGAGTTCACCCTGCAGTTGCTCGAGCGTCTGGCTGATCATCGGGCAGATGGTCGTGCAGCTGGTGTAGACGAACGTCAGGATCACCGGCCGGCCGTCGTCGAGTTCCTTGGCCAGCGAGACGGACTGACCGTCGTCGCGCACGAGCTGAACCGTCGGCGTCGCATACTGGACCATCGTGTGCAGGGTGCCCGGCATCATCGCGTGATGCATGTGCATGCCCGCGGCTTCCGTCGCGCCCTCGGTCACGGGGGTGCCGAGCGTGCCGGGTGTGCCGGGTGTGCCGGCCTTGTCGACCGCGTTACCGGCAGGCGCGGCCGGTGCGGGCTGAGCGGGCTGTGCCGGGACGTCGATGGCGGGCGTCATCGCGGATCCCGCTGCGGGCTCGGCGGCAGGCTCGGCCGCCGGCTCCATCGCGTGTTCCATCCCGTGCCCCATCGCGGGCATCGCTGCGCTGTCGGCGGCGCTCCCGGCGGCATCCCCGGCGGCGCTGTCCACCGCGTTTGCGGCAGGATGTTCGGCACCGTTCTGCATGTCCTTTCCCATCAGGCTGTCGACGGCATCCGGCGCCGGGTTTTCCGTCGCGCTCATGTTCGCCGCCGCACCTTCGGCCGCCGCTGCCCCGGCGTTCTCCATCGCGCCGCCATCGGACGCACACCACGCGGGCGCCGCGGCAAGCGCGACGCTCGCGACCACGAATGCGCCCATCGTCGATCTGGCGATCCTGTTCATACCAGCCTCCATGACACGAGCCAGGCAGCGGACAATTCCGTGCCCCGTCCATGAAGTGTCATGAAGTTGCCCGCGAGCGTCATGGGATGACGCCCCCCAAAGGCCGGTAGGACATGCCCGCTCGGCGCGTTCCCCGATGCGGGCGGCAGGCATTTCCCTATGACGAACGCGCGAAATCCCCATGTTGCGGCCCGTGTCGGTCACGTCCTAGAATGATCGAAACCTTACGTTTTCCTGAAGATGCACCTCGGGAGCCACCATGACTGAACGCCAGCCCGACGGGCCACGGATCAGGCTGCTCGATCTGATCGATGCGATGCGCAAGCTGCGCAGTGCGCTTCGTCACGACGATCGCCGCACCACCGTCGTCACCGATGCACGGGGCGCCGCGCTCGCCCTTCTCGCCGACGACGGCGCGTTCGTATCGGTCAATCGCAGCGCCGCTGCGCTGTTCGGCTACAAGACCACCGAACTCGTCGGCCGGCACCTGCTCGACCTGGCACCCGACGACGCCCATCTCGGGCTGGCGAACGAGCTGTCCACGAGCGCGGCTCTTCAGCATCATTCGTTCACGGCGATGCTCGGCGGGCGAAGCGGCCATCCCGTGCAATTCGTCATCCATCAGCAGGCACTGCCCGGCACCCGACTGTCGCTGACGCTGTTCGAAGAACCGCCAATGCCCGAACCCGTACGACGCGGCGACGCGGCCAACGATGCGGGCGTGCATGCATGCCACACCTATTTGCTGATGGGCCAGCAGAAGGAACGCCATCGGCTCGCCGCGGAATTGCACGACGGGCTCGGCCAGGCACTGACGCTGATCAAGCTGATGAATGAGGACGCACTCATGCGGCTTCGTCGCGGCGAGATCGCCGACGCGACGAATCTGCTCGACGTCGCGGTGCTGCGGATTCGCGAGACGATCGGCGAAGTGCGCCAGATCTGCGGCGAACTGAAGCCTCCGATGCTCGACCGGCTCGGGCTGCCGGCCGCGCTCGCGTCGCTGTGCCGCCGCATCGAGCGCGACGCGAGCCCGCTGTCGGTCGAGTTCAATTGCGACGTCGACGACGACGACATTCCCGAGCATCTGAAGGCGGACATGTTCCGGGTCGCGCAGGAAGCGCTGCACAACGTCGTCAAACATGCGCAGGCCACCGAAATCGTGCTCGGCCTGCGACACGATACAGGCGGGCTGCTGCTGACGATCGACGACAACGGCGCCGGCTACGAGCGTCATCCACTTGCGACGGACGACGCGCGCGCGGCGGGGCTCGGGCTGATCGGCATGCAACATCGCATCGAGTCGCACGGCGGCACGTTCGCGATCCAGTCGTCCGCCACGACGGGCACGCGCGTCTCGGCAACCTGGCCGCTCTGACACCGGCGACGCTCAGTGTTTTGCCCCGCCGGCGGGATAGTCGTCCAGCCGCGCGACGGCATCGGGCGCCTGCACGCCGTCGACGATCGGGTGAGCCGGCAGGTCGGTCACGTTCGGTTCCGCGCACTTGGACGCGAGCGTGGTCAGCAGACCCATGTTCATCGCGACGAGCACCAGTTCCGTCAGATTCGCGAGATGGAGCTTGTGCATCATGCTCGCCCGGTACTTCTCGATCGTCTTCGGGCTCAGGTTCAGGTACTGGCCGACCTGCCGGTTCGTACGCCCTTCCGCGATCAGCTTCAGCACGCTGCGTTCGCGCGCGGTCAGGATGTCCCACGCCTTCTTGGGCGCGGGCGCTTCGCGGCCGGTCACGAACGAGTCGACCATGTAGCCGTACACATCCGCGCTCAGGTGCCGCTTTCCCTGCATGACCATGCGCATCGCGAGCAGCAATTCGTCAAACGAAACATCCTTGAGCACGTAGCCTTCGACGCCTGCACGCAGCGCCTCGCGCACGTACTCCTCGTTCTGATGCACGGTGAGCACGACGATCCGGATCGTCGGCGCCCGCCGCTTGATCGTCGCACTCGCATCGATACCGTTCATCCCGCGCATCGACAGATCCATCAGGATCAGGTCCGGCGCGAGCGTCATGGCCAGGTGGCACGCTTCCTTGCCGTCTCGCGCTTCGCCGACGACTTCGTAATCGCCTTGTGCGGAAAGCATCGACCGCAGCCCGTTTCTCAGCAGATCGTGATCCTCTGCAATCATGACGCGATATTTAGTATTCACGACTTCCCCCAAGTTTTTTCCGCGCTTGCACCACGCCGGATCTCGACGCCTCGTTTGCACGGTGCCGGACGCTCGTTCGTTGCTTCATCCGGTCTGGCGCCCCATCTCGCGAGCGACGGGTCACACTCGTGCTCGGAGCAAGGATCGCGCCAGTGCGCCGCGCGCGAGCATCCGCGACCGACATGCGCCCGCCTACATGCGGCGCAACGGCCTGAATGTTTCAGAGTTGAATCGATTTGACGTTGTGCGTCGCATCGGTAGGACTACGGATAGCGGGACTATCCGATCGCTTCCGTCGCGCCGGAAACGATTCATTCCGCGACGACGCGCGCATTGAGCAGAAAACAACTGTTCCGCGTAAGAATCGTCAACTTCTCCCGGTTACCAGGCGTTACCTGCGATTACTTGCGTAACAGTTTTGCATCGCCGCCGCGGGGTGCTCTTGCGGCATCGAAGTGTAGGAGGTCGCCCCATTGCCGATCCGATGAACCGGCCACAACAATGCAAGTGCAGGAGGCCAGAAAGATGCACCGCCACCGTTCATCCGGATTGGGAACAGCGCTCGTTGCCGCATGCGTGGGATTCGGCTCGGCATGGTCGTGCGCCGCGCACGCGCAGATCTTCGGCGCGGTGGCGAGCAATGGTGCCATCGTCCTGACCAACGAACCCGGCACGGCCAATCTGAAGGTGATCGTCGCGGCCGCAGCGCCGGCCGCATCGGAAGCGAAGCGTGCCGCGCCGAAATCGGCGGTCGCGTCGTCGTTCGCGGACGTGATCGCCGAGGCGAGCCGGTCGTTCAATGTTCCGCCCGAACTCCTTCGCGCGGTGATCGATGTCGAATCGGGATACAACCCGAAGGCGGTCTCGGACAAAGGCGCGCGCGGGCTCATGCAATTGATGCCGGACACGGCCCGGCGCTTTTCGGGCGGCGACATGCTCGATCCGCGCGACAACGTGCTGGCCGGCGCGCGGTATCTGCGCTTCCTGCTCGACCTGTTCAAGGAAAACGTCGAGCTCACGCTCGCTGCCTACAATGCCGGGGAGAACGCCGTGATTCGAGCCGGTTATCGCATTCCGTCGTTTCCGCAGACACGCGAGTACGTGCCTCGCGTACTTGCGCGCTACAAACGGCTCCTCGCCGCGAATTGAAACGCCGGCGCCGCGCGTACGATCCGCGGCCGGCACGACACCGGCCGACGGGTCAGGTGACGATCAGGGAAATGCCGGGATGGTCGGATCTTCGCCCTGCAGATGTGCATCCGTGTGATGAAGCTTGATCGCGTCCTCGATCTCGTGAACGCGATCGGTCGGAACGTCGATCATCATCAGCAATTCGCCGTGCTCGATGCCGTCCTCGAAGCGCTTCAGGCGCGTGCTCGGCACGTCGACGCCGATCATCGTCGCCACCCATGCGCCGAAGGCCGCGCCGAACAGCGTGATCGCCACGACGATGCCGCCGCCGATCCGCAAACCGTCGGGCGGGAACACCAGCACGAGCAGCCCGAGCAGCATGCCGGTCCCGAAGCCGACCGCGGTGCCGCGCGCGAGCGACGGCAGCAGGTCGCTGCGTTGCGCGAGCGTCGCCTCCGGCAACCCGTCGCGCATCACGTCGTGATTCGCGAGGCAATGGATATGGCGCCACTCGATTCGCAGCGACAGCAGTTCGCCGATGACCGACTGCGCGCATTGTGTCGTCGGCAACAGAAAATAGACCCTTCTCATGGCTCCTCCCACGTCACCGCGCCATGCGGCGATACGCCCTTCAGACATTCTGGTGCGGCGCGCGTCCGGCTTGTAGTGGTAATGCTCGCCGAAGTGCATGGGTAGAACACGGTAGGAGGCGCCGCGCGTTTCAGAGCCGC
>NZ_CAJPGH010000033.1:0-79640 GCF_905339605.1 Burkholderia sp. BCC1972
CGCGCAGACGGACCTGTATTCGGCGCAGCAGACGCTGATCAGCGCGCGTCTGGCGCGCTGGACGAATCTGGTCGACCTGTATCGCGCGCTGGGCGGCGGCTGGATCCAGCGTGCCGGCGAAACGCCGCGCGCGCCGGATGCGCCGGCCGACTACGACAAGGCAGCTGCTCCGGCGGCGGCGTCGGCAGCGGCGACGAACGGGTAAGCGCAACGCAGGGCAGGCGCGGCTTCGCGCGCTTGTCCTTCGAACCGGCTGTACGCGGAAACGAAAACGCCACGGACGAAGGTCCGTGGCGTTTTTTTGTGCCGTCGAAGCGTGTGGCGCGAAGCGGGTTGGCGTGACGGCGAATGCATCGGACTTTCATGATGCCGATCACACCGGGCGCGTTGGCCTGCGTGGCCCGCGCTGCACATCGTCTCCGATGGCCCGCCTCTAGACGCGAGGAGTGGCCGCCGTGAACACGCCACCTGCTCCGTCGCCCCCAAAGCAAGACGCCACGGCATGCCGTGGCGTCTTGCGTTTACCGCGTTGCGCCGTCGTCGGGCGCGGGGCGATCAGTGGTGCACGTCGGCGGGACGCCCGTCGAAGTCGTGTCCCGCGCGCCGGATCTCGCAGCGCGCATCCTTTTCGCCTTTCACGCCGTTGAACACGATGTTCAGGATCACGGCCGAGGCCGAGGCCAGCAGGATGCCGCTGTGCAGGATCGGCGCGAGCGCCGGCGGCAGCTTCGAGAAGAAGTGCGGCGACACGACCGGCACGAGGCCCATGCCGACGCTCACGGCGACGATGAACAGGTTGTGCGAGTTGTTCACGAAGTCGACCTTCGACAGCACCTTGATGCCGTTCGCGGCGACCATCCCGAACATCACGATGCCTGCGCCGCCGAGCACGAACGGCGGTACCGACGCGACGACCTGCGCCATCTTCGGGAACAGGCCGAGCAGCACGAGGATCACGCCGCCCGTCGCACACACGAACCGGCTCTTCACGCCCGTCACGCCGATCAGGCCGACGTTCTGCGAGAACGACGTATGCGGGAACGAGTTGAAGATGCCGCCGATCAGCGTGCCGAGGCCGTCGACGCGCAGGCCGCGCACCAGGCGCTCCTGGTTGACCGGACGATCGACCATGTCGCCGACCGCGAGGAACATGCCGGTCGATTCGATGAACGTGACGAACATCACCGTGACCATCGTCACGATCGACAGCGGGTCGAAGTGCGGCATGCCGAAGTGGAACGGCATCACGATGCCGACCCACGGTGCATGCGCGACGCCGTCGGTATTCACGCGGCCGATCGCGAATGCGATCGCGAAGCCGGCGACGATGCCGAGCAGTACCGAGATGTTCGCGATGAAGCCGCGGCCGAACTTGTTGATCAGCAGGATCAGCGTCAGCACGAGCAGCGACAGGCCGAGATAGACGGGGCTGCCGTACTCGGGGTTGCCGACGCCGCCGGCCGCCCAGTTGATGCCGACTTCCATCAGCGACAGCCCGATCACCGCGATCACGGTGCCGACGACCACCGGCGGGAAGAACCGCAACAGCTTGCCGATCATCGGCGCGAGCACGATGCCGATGATGCCCGCCGCGATCGTCGATCCGAAGATGTCGAGAATGCCGAGGCCGGGGTTCGTGCCGATCGCGATCATCGGGCCGACTGCCGCGAACGTGCAGCCCATGATGACGGGCAGGCGGATCCCGAAGATCCACAGGCCCAGCGTCTGGATCAGCGTGGCGATTCCGCACGAAAACAGATCGGCGCTGATCAGGAACGCGATCTGGTCTTTCGGCAGCTTGAGCGCCGCGCCGACGATAAGCGGCACGGCGACGGCGCCGGCGTACATGACGAGGACGTGCTGCAGGCCAAGCGTTACCAGCTTGCCGGTCGGCAGCACCTCATCGCACGGATGGACCGTGTTCGATTGCATCTGTCTCACTCCATGATCTTGTTTTCGGGGTGATACGAAGTTATGCGGAATGAATCCACGCAACAAGAGCGCTGGGTACTATTCCGTTCTTTGCTGGTTCGATATGCCAATTCGGCATGGAGCAGGGTGTCGATCATCGGGAAACAGCCGCAGGAGTGAGGTTCCCCGGTTTTATAGCCCTTCAAAATAGCGCCGGCCCCCATGTCAAATATGGGCCGCTTTATGGTGTGTATCGGGCCGCGCGCATAGTGGCAAAAACGGGTGTCGAAAAATCGTGCCGGGTTAACCCGCGAACGGCCGCTTTTGCACGCAAGGTGCAGCCCGGTGAAACCCCGGTTTCGACCGCGCATCCGGCGCATCGAGCGGGCGGTAAAAACCGGGGCGCGTATCGCGATCCCGTTATCATCGGGATCCGTTCACACGAATTCACCAACCCGTCATGCGCCTGCTCGGAATCGACCTCGGCACCGGCTCCGTCAAACTCGTCACGCTCGATGCCGACGGCGTCGAGCGGGCAGTCGCGAGCGAACCTTACGCGCTGTCGTCGCCGCTGCCCGGTTGGGCCGAGATCGCGCCCGATACGTGGTGGCAGGCGCTCGTGCGCGCGGCCGCGCGGCTGCCGGCCGGCGAGCGCGCGCAGGTCGCCGCGATCGGCTTCTCGGGCCAGATGCACGGCGTCGTGCTGATCGACGCGGCCGGCCGGCCGGTGCGGCCCGCGCTGCTGTGGCCCGACGCGCGCGCCGTGCGCGAAGCGGACGCGGCGGTCTGGCCCGATGCACCGAACCCCGTCGCACCGGGCATGGCCGGCCCGCTGCTGCGCTGGCTGGCCGCGCACGAACCCGATGCGCTGCGCGCCGCGCACCGGGCCGTGCAGCCGAAGGACTGGCTGCGCATTGCGCTCGGCGGAGACGTCGCGGCCGATCCGAGCGACGCGTGCGCGACCGCGTTGGCGACGCCCGACGGCGCGTGGGATGTCACCTTGATCGACGCGCTCGGCCTGCCGGCCGACCGCTTCGCGCCGGTGCGTGCATCGACTGCGCGCTGCGGCACGCTCGGCGCGCAGGCGGCCGCCGCGCTCGGGCTGCCTGCCGGCGTGCCGCTCGCGACGGGCGCAGCCGACACTGCTTGCGCGGCGCTCGGCAGCGGGCTGGTTGCCGCGGGCGACGCGCTGCTGACGACCGGCAGCGGCGGCCAGATCGTCGTGCTCGCGGATGCGCTGCCGCCCGCGCGGCGCGGGCTGCATCGCTATCGCACGGCGGCCGGCGGCGGCTACTACACGATGGCCGCGATGCAGAACGTCGGGCTCGCGCTCGAGGCCGTGCGCGGCTGGCTCGGCTATGCGGGATGGGCCGACGCGTATGACGACGCGTTCGCGCAGCCGGCGTCGGAGCGCCTGTGCTTCCTGCCGTACCTGACGGGCGAGCGTTCGCCGTGGATGAACCCCGATGCGCGCGGCGGCTGGCTCGGCCTCGGGCTCGGCGATACGCGCGGCGCGATGATGCGCGCGGCGTTCGAGGGCGTCGCGTTCGCGTTGCGCGCGGGGCTCGACGCGATCCGCGATGCCGATCGCCGCGACCCGGTGACCACGCTGCGCCTCGCGGGCGGCGGCTCGGTCGATCCGCGCTGGCGCCAGCTGCTCGCCGACGCGCTCGGCGCGTCGCTGCACGCGATCGACTGCCCGAATGCCGCGACGCGCGGCGCCGCGCTGCTCGCGGGCGTCGCGATCGGGCACTGGCGGGAAGACGCATTGCGTGCATTGGCGCCGGCCGCGTCGCCGGTCGCGGCACCGCGCGACGACCGCACGCTGGCCGCGCGTCATGCACGCTTCATCGATCTGTACGCGCGCACGGATGCATGGTTCACGACGGGCGTTTAAACTCGAACACTTGTTCTTTTGCGCCAGCGATGACGCATCGTGGCAAGCCGGCGGCCGTTTCCCGCACGCGGCGCGTGGCGGGACCGGCCATCATGGCGAGCACGGAATGCTTTCTTCGTGTCGCGCGCGATGCCGCGCGGCACGGCTTCGACAACTTTGCATGGAACCCGGCGGGCGCCGATGCGCGCGTGCGGGCCGACCTCACAGACACACAGGAGTGACACGATGAAAACGAAAGCCGCGATTGCCTGGAAGGCGGGTGCGCCGCTGACGATCGAGGAAGTCGATCTCGAAGGGCCGCGCGCAGGCGAAGTGCTGATCGAAGTGAAGGCGACGGGCATCTGCCACACCGACTACTACACGCTGTCGGGCGCCGATCCGGAAGGGATCTTCCCGGCGATCCTCGGCCATGAAGGCGCGGGCGTGGTGGTCGACGTCGGCCCCGGCGTCGGGACCGTGCGCAAGGGCGATCACGTGATTCCGCTCTATACGCCGGAATGCCGCGAGTGCAAGTTCTGCCTGTCGCGCAAGACCAACCTGTGCCAGAAGATCCGCGCGACGCAGGGCAAGGGCCTGATGCCCGACGCGACATCGCGCTTCTCGCTCGACGGCAAGCCGCTGTTCCACTACATGGGGACGTCGACGTTCTCGAACTACATCGTCGTGCCGGAAATCGCCGTCGCGAAAGTGCGCGAGGACGCGCCGTTCGACAAGATCTGCTACATCGGCTGCGGCGTGACGACGGGCGTCGGTGCGGTCGTGTACTCGGCGAAGGTCGAGGCCGGTGCGAACGTGGTCGTGTTCGGCCTCGGCGGGATCGGCCTGAACGTGATCCAGGGCGCGAAGATGGTCGGCGCGGACAAGATCATCGGCGTCGACATCAACCCGAAGCGCGTCGAGCTCGCGAAGAAGTTCGGGATGACGCACTTCATCAACCCGAACGAAGTCGAGAACGTCGTCGACCACATCGTGCAGCTGACCGACGGCGGCGCCGACTACTCGTTCGAGTGCGTCGGCAACGTGAAGCTGATGCGCCAGGCGCTGGAATGCACGCACAAGGGCTGGGGCCAGTCGTTCATCATCGGCGTGGCCGCGGCGGGCGAGGAAATCAGCACGCGCCCGTTCCAGCTGGTCACGGGCCGCGAGTGGAAGGGCTCGGCGTTCGGCGGCGCGCGCGGGCGCACCGACGTGCCGAAGATCGTCGACTGGTACATGGAAGGCAAGATCAACATCGACGACCTGATCACGCACACGCTGCCGCTCGAGCGGATCAACGAAGGCTTCGACCTGATGAAGGCCGGCGAGTCGATCCGCTCGGTCGTGCTGTACTGACCGGGAGCGCACCGTCATGCTCGAACTCGTTTCCTCGCATGCGTGCCACGGCGGCGAGCAGCGCTTCTACCGTCACGATTCGACGGCCATCGGCCTGCCGATGAAGTTCTCGGTGTACCTGCCGCCGCAGGCGGCGCACGGCCGCGTGCCGGCGCTGTTTTATCTCGCGGGGCTCGCGTGCACCGACGAGACGTTCGCGATCAAGGGCGGTGCGCAGCAATACGCGGCGCAGCACGGCATCGCGCTCGTGATGCCCGACACGAGCCCGCGCGGCGCGGGCGTGCCGGGTGAAACCGACGCGTGGGATTTCGGCGTCGGCGCGGGCTTCTACGTCGACGCGACCGTGGCGCCGTGGTCCACGCATTACCGGATGGAGTCGTACGTGACGGGCGAGCTGCGCGAGTTGGTCGCGGCCGAGCTGCCGATCGACGGCGCGCGGCTCGGGATCTTCGGCCACTCGATGGGCGGGCACGGCGCGCTGACGCTCGCGCTGCGCCATCCGGGCCTGTACCGGTCGGTGTCGGCGTTCGCGCCGATCGCCGCGCCGACGCGCTGCCCGTGGGGCGAGAAGGCGTTCTCGGGCTACCTCGGCGACGATCGCGACGCGTGGAAGGCGCACGATGCGAGCGAGCTCGTCGCGCGCGCCGATGCGCCGAAGTTCGCGGACGGCATCCTCGTCGACCAGGGGCTGGCCGATCAGTTCCTCGCGAACCAGCTGAATCCCGACGTGTTCGAAGCCGCGTGCGCGAAGGCCGGCCAGCCGCTGACGCTGCGCCGTCATCCGGGCTACGACCACGGCTACTACTTCATCTCGACGTTCATCGCCGATCACATTGCGCATCATGCGCGGGTGCTGGCTCGGTGAGCCGTCCTTGACGCCACGTCGTTGCGCTTCAACGGGCGACGTGGCTGTCATCCTTCGATATGTACCCGGGGGCACACCCGGAAACATCACCTGCCGCCGCAAATTCGTATTCGTTCTATAGGATATCGAATCGATTCGCCGAATAATGATCGACGATTTAATCGTGGTGAAATTTGTTCGAGCGAGGCTTTGACCTGAATGGGCGACAGGGTTTGCAAGGTGTCAAACGTGTCCCCGAGCCGGGGTCTCCTTCGCTTCGTCATTCACGTCGCATGTATCCTCGGATTGCTCGTCGTTGTCACGATCACCGGAAACAAGTACGCGTGGATGCATGAAATCGATCCATCCGCCGCGGTCGACGCGATCAAGGACGAAGCTTGCGACTACATGCTTGTCAGCTACGCATTGCTCATGGTCGTTGCGATCACACAGGCGTGTTGCTCAAGAGAGCCGGGGCCACAGGTGCCAAACCCTGGATCGGGTTCCTGATCCTCGCGGCAACGGTTGTGTGCGCATGGAGAGCGATCTCGTGACGCCATCCGCACGCATGCAACTCGTCATGCCCGCCGCAACAAGCTCGCGCCGTACACGAGCGCCGACAGCGCGGTGATCCAGAAGCTCGTCGGCCAATCAGTGTGATACGCGAGCACGATGCCGGCCCACGCCTCGAACAGCGCGAACAGCGCGGCGAGCAGCACGCCCGTCGACAGCCGCGTCGACACGTTCTGCGCGGCCGCCGCCGGCCCGACCAGCAACGTGAACACGAGCAGCACGCCGACGATCTGCGTGGCCGCGGCCACCGCGAGCGCGCACACCGCGAGGAACAGCATCGACACCGTGCGCAGCGACACGCCCTTCGCTTCGGCCAGTTCCGGCTGCAGCGACGCGAACAGCAGCGGCCGCGCGATCAGTGCGAGCGCGGCGAGGCTCACCGCGCCGATGCCCGCGAGCACCGCGAGCGTGTCGCGGCTCACCGCGAGCACGTTGCCGAACAGCAGCGCGGTGACCTGCGTCGCGAACGACGTATAGAAATGCAGGAACAGCAGGCCGAAGCCGAGCGCACCCGACAGGATCACGCCGATCGCGACGTCGCGGCCCGCGAGCTTTTCGCCGAGCGCGCCCATCCCGATCCCGGCCGCGAGCGTGAAGCCGACCATCCCCCAGATCGGCGAGATGCCGAGCAGCACCGCGCCCGTCGCGCCGGTGAAGCCGACGTGCGACAGCGCGTGACCGGCGAAGGTCTGCCCGCGCAGCACCAGGAAGTAGCCGACGATGCCCGCGAGCACCGCGACGATCCCCGACGCCGCGAAGGCGTTGATCATGAAGTCGTATTCAAACATCGTGCGAATGCCCGGGATGAGCGTGTCCGTGGTGGTGATGGCCGTGGCCGCCGCCGCCGTGCGAGTGACCGTCGTCGTCCTCGTGTTCGTGGTCGTGTTTCTCGATCTCGACGTCGCCGGACATCACGAAGATCTTGCCGTTCACACGCATCACGTCGATCGGCGACCCGTAGAGCCGCGACAGCACCGGCTTCGTGATCACCTCGTCGACGGTACCGAGCGCCGCGACGCCGTTGCCGAGATACAGCACGCGGTCGAGCGCGTTCAGCAGCGGATTCAGTTCGTGCGCGGAGAACAGCACGGTGATGCCGAGCTCGCGCTGCACGTTGCGCACGAGTTCGACGACGCCGCGCTGGTGGTTCGGGTCGAGGCTGATCAGCGGCTCGTCGAGCAGCAGCAGCTTCGGATTGCCGAGCAGGCACTGCGCGAGCAGCAGGCGCTGGCGTTCGCCGCCCGACAGCTCGGATAGCGGCCGGCGCGCGAGCGTCCGGCCGCCGACGAGATCGAGCACGCGGTCGACGTCGCGGCGCGTGGCCGCGTTCGTGTGCGGCAAGCCCCAGCGGTGGCCGTCGGCGGCCATCGCGACGAAGTCGTAGCCGCGCATCCGGCGGTTCGCGAGGCCGCTCCTGATCTGCGGCATGTAGCCGATCGACGGGTTGCCGCGCACGACCGGCACGCCGCCGACGGACAGCGTGCCGGCCGACACGGGCACGAGGCCGAGCACCGCGCGCATCAGCGTCGTCTTGCCCGCGCCGTTCGGCCCGAGCACGCCGACGAATTCGCCGGGTTCGATCGAGAAGCTGACATCGCGCAGGATCGTGCGCCCGCCCAGTTCGAGCGTGACGCGATCGACGGCGAGTGCGTGGGGAGTGACGGTCATGTCGTTACGGTTAGCTATTACTTGCCGGCTGAAAGCGCGTTGCCGAGCGCGTCGAGCTGGCCGGCCATCCATTGCTGGAAGGTCTTGCCGGCCGGCTGCGTCTCGGTGACGCTGACGGTCGGCACGCCGCCGTCGCGTGCGATCTTCAGCATGCGCTTGGTCATCGGTTCTTCGGCCTGGCTGTTGTAGATCAGTACGTGCACCTGCTTCTTGCGCAGGTCGTTCTCGAACGCGGCGACATCCTGCGCGCTGGCTTCGGTGTTGTTCATCGTCGCGAGCTGGAAGCGCTGGTTGCGCATGTCGAGGCCGATCGCATCGGACATATAGCCGAACACGGGCTCGGTGGCCGTCACGGGCACGCCCTTGTACTTCGCGCGCAGCGCGGCGACCTTGTCGTCGACGGGCTTCAGCGACGCAACGAACTTCTGCAGGTTCGCATCGTAGTCGGCCCTGTTCGCCGGGTCGGCGCGGCCGAACTCGGTCGCGATCGCGCGCGCGGCCGCCGGCATCGTCGCAGGGTCGTACCACAGGTGCGGGTTGTCGCCGGCCTTCTTGCCGACCAGGTCGGCGACGACGATCGTCGCGCGCTTCGCCTGTTTCGATGCGCCGAGCAGCTTGCCCATCCACGGATCGTAGTCGGCGCCGTTGTAGATCACGACCTGCGCGCGCTGGAGCGCGCGGGCCGTCTTCGGGCTCGCTTCGAACAGGTGCGGATCCTGGTCGGGATTGCTGAGGATGCTCGTGACCGCGACATGGCGGCCGCCGATCTGCGACGCGACGTCGCCGTAGAAATTCTCGGCGGCGACGACGTTGACGGTCGCGGCCTGCGCAACCACGGGCGCGGCGAACGACAGCGCGGCGACGGCGGTGGCCAGCCAGCGGACAGGCGACAGGGCGCGCCGCGGCGCGCGCTTCAGGGCAATGGACATGGAACTCCTCGTTGGAAGGGGCGGCGCGTGGCCGCGCGATACGGCGTCAGCGCTGGGCGGGCTTGCGCTTGCAGTGCCCGCACAGGCCGCTCAGCTCGACGACCTGGTGGTGGACTTCGAAACCGTGTGCGGGCTCGCTCGCGGACAGCTGCTTCGCGAGGTCGCCGCCGGGAATCTCGACGGTGTCGCCGCACGAATCGCAGATCAGGAACTGACCTTCGTGCGGCACGCCGATCTCGCAGCACGCGAGGAACGCGTTCTTCGATTCGATCCGGTGGATGAAGCCGTGCTCGACGAGGAAATCCAGCGCGCGATAGACGGTGGTCGGCGGCACGCGGCCGCGCTGCGGTTCGAGTTCGGCGAGCAGGTCGTACGCGCCGATCGGGCGCTGCGCGGCCAGCACGCGTTCGTAGACCTGACGGCGCAGCGGCGTCCACGCGAGCCCGTGCTCGGCGGCGAATGCGTCGGCCCGGGACAGCCGGGCGTCAATGGACGAGGAGGTAGCCATGGCGTGAAGCAGGGCGATGAAACAAAGTATGGCGATGATATAACGTATCGTCGCGCCGTGCAGCGCGAATTCTCCTTTCCGTTCCCGCTCCGTCCCTTTCACCGCCGCTGCCACTGCGCCGCACCGTGCGCCTCTCGCCTTGTCGAGCGGGCGCGGCGGCGCATCGTCATGCGCCGCTGTGCCGCAGCGCGTCATAGAAAGCCGTCACGTCGTCTTGACAGCGCGTATCGCGTATCCGATCATTCGATCACTAACAGAGCAATTGATCGGTCATCGAGCGTTCGCTCACCTCGTGGCCGTCGTACAGCAGAACGAACCGGAGACAGCCAGTGAGACTGGAAGACAAGGTCGCGATCCTGACGGGCGCCGCAAGCGGCATCGGCGAGGCGGTCGCGCAACGCTATCTGGACGAGGGCGCGCGCTGCGTGCTCGTCGACCTGAAGCCCGCCAGCGGCTCGCTCGCGCGGCTGATCGAGGCGAACCCGGGCCGCGCGGTGGCCGTCACCGCGGACGTCACGCGCCGCGGCGACATCGAGCGGATCGTCGCGACGGCGGTCGAGCGCTTCGGCGGCGTCGACATCCTGTTCAACAATGCGGCGCTGTTCGACATGCGTCCGATCCTCGACGAATCGTGGGACGTGTTCGACCGGCTGTTCGCGGTCAACGTGAAAGGGCTGTTCTTCCTGATGCAGGCCGTCGCGCAGCGGATGGTCGAGCAGGGGCGCGGCGGCAAGATCGTCAACATGTCGTCGCAGGCCGGCCGTCGCGGCGAGGCGCTCGTTTCGCACTACTGCGCGACCAAGGCCGCGGTGATCAGCTATACGCAGTCGGCCGCGCTCGCGCTTGCGCCGCACCGGATCAACGTGAACGGGATTGCGCCGGGCGTCGTCGACACGCCGATGTGGGAACAGGTCGACGCGCTGTTCGCGCGCTACGAGAACCGGCCGCTCGGCGAGAAGAAGCGGCTTGTAGGCGAAGCCGTGCCGCTCGGCCGCATGGGCGTGCCGGGCGACCTGACGGGCGCCGCGCTGTTCCTCGCGTCGGCCGACGCCGACTACATCACTGCCCAGACGCTGAACGTCGACGGCGGCAACTGGATGAGCTGACGTGATGCCGCTCGCACGCGCAACCTGCCGGCCGGCCCGCGACGAAGCGGCCGCCGGCGAACGAGGAGGGCACGCCTGATGGCCGAGATCGTCGTCGCCGGCGAACTGCTCGCCGAATTCGTCGCCGCCGAGCGCGGCCAGGGCTTCGAGACGCCGGGCCTGTTCGCCGGACCGTTTCCGAGCGGCGCGCCGGCGATCTTCGCCGACCAGGCCGCGCGGCTCGGCGCGCGTGTCGCGTATGCGGGCTGCGTCGGCCGCGATGCGTTCGGCGACGCGATCGTCGCGCGGCTCGAACGCGACGGCGTCGAGGTCGCGCGCATCCGCCGCGTCGCACGCCCGACCGGCACCGCGTTCGTCGCGTATCGCGAAGACGGTTCGCGCAGCTTCGTGTTTACGCTGGCCACCAGCGCCGCCGCGTGCGTCGATGCATCCGATGTCGATAGCGCGATGTTCGACGGCTGCCGCTACTTTCACGTGATGGGCTCGTCGCTGACGAGCGAATCGGCGATCGCCGCCGTGCAGCGCGGCGTGATCGAGGCCGCGCGCACCGGCGCCAAGGTGTCGTTCGATCCGAACGTGCGCCCCGAGATGCTGGGTTTTCGCCCGATGCGCGCGGCGCTCGACGAGATGCTCGCCGCGTGCCACCTGTTCCTGCCGAGCGAGGCCGACCTGCCGTTCTTCTGCGGGCCGCAGCCGGCCGAGCGCGCGATCGCGGGCCTGCTCGCGACGCATCCGCTGCTCGAGCGCGTCGTGCTGAAGCGCGGCGCAGAGGGCAGCGTCGCGTTCGACCGTGCGAGCCGCGTCGACGCACCGGCCTTTCCGGTCGACGAAGTCGACCCGACCGGTGCCGGCGACTGCTTCGGCGGCACGCTGGTCGCGAGCCTCGTCGCGGGCGTGCCGATCGATGCCGCACTGCGCCGCGCGAACGCGGCCGGCGCGATCGCGGTCACGCGGCGCGGTCCGATGGAAGGCAACAGCAGCGCGGCCGAGATCGACCGCTTCCTGACCGAACGAGGTATCGCATGTCCGGCCTGACGTCCTTCGCCGAGCGCCCACGCACGCGCACCGCGCATGCGGACGCGGTGCTGCGGATGATCTTCGACGCGAACCGCGCCGACGCGCAGCGCGGCATCTATTCGATCTGCAGTGCGCACCGGCTCGTGCTGGAGGCCGCGTGCGAAGCTGCGCGCGCGGACGGTTCTCCGCTGCTGATCGAGGCAACCTGCAACCAGGTGAACCATCTCGGCGGCTATACGGGCATGACGCCTGCCGATTTCCGCCGCGACGTCGATGCGATCGCCGCGCGTTGCGGGCTCGCGCCGTCGGCGCTCGTGCTCGGCGGCGATCACCTCGGCCCGAATCCGTGGCGGCATCGCCGCGCGGCCGACGCGATGCGCGAGGCCGTCGCGATGGTCGCCGCCTATGTCGAGGCCGGCTTCGAGAAGATCCACCTCGATGCGAGCATGGCGTGCGCGGACGATCCGGTGCGGCTCGACGACCGCACGATCGCCGCACGCGCGGCCGAGCTGTGCCGCGCGGCGGAAGACGCGGCGCAGCGCGCTGGGATCGCGCCCGTCTATGTGATCGGCACCGAGGTGCCGACGCCGGGCGGCGAAGTGAGCGGCAGTGCGAACGACGGGGACGATGCGGTGATCGCGCGGATCGCGGTCACGCGCAGCGACAGCATCGCGGCGACGCTCGACGCGCACCGCCGCGCGTTCGCGGCAGCCGGGCTCGACGATGCGTGGACGCGCGTCGTCGCGATCGTCGCGCAGCCGGGTGTCGACTTCGACGATCGCCACGTGCTCGACTACGACAGTGCGAAGGCGGCGTCGCTCGGCGCGAGTATCCTGCAGACACCTCGCCTCGTATTCGAGGCGCATTCGACCGATTACCAGACCGAAGGCGCGCTCGCCGCGCTCGTGCGCGACCACTTCGCGGTGCTGAAGGTCGGCCCCGCGCTGACGTTCGCGCTGCGCGAGGCGCTGTTCGCGCTGACGTTCATCGAGGATGCGCTGATCGACGACGTCGCGCAGCGCTCGCGGCTGCGCGACGTCGTCGACACCGCGATGCGCGCGCAGCCCGAGCACTGGGCGCCGTACTACCGCGGCGACGAGACCGAGCAGCGGCTCGCACGCCAGTTCAGCTACAGCGACCGCATCCGCTATTACTGGCTGCAGCCGGCCGTCGCGGCCGCGGTCGAGCAGCTGTTCGGCAACCTCGCGCGGCAGCCGGTGCCGGAGACGCTCGTCGCGCAGTGGCTGCCGGATGTCTACGCGGCGTGCCGCGCGGGCGGCCTCGCGAAAGAGCCGCGCGCGTGGGTGCGCCACCGGATACGCGACGTGATCGCGCACTATGCGCGCGCGTGCGGAATGCAGCGGCCGGCGTGACGGGCCGCGAAGGAAACGACGCAACACCACGCAAGACCGACGACACTTCGAACAAACACAGGAGACATGCCATGCAACGAAAGATGCTCGACGCCGCCGCACGCTGCTTCGCCGG
Organism: Burkholderia sp. BCC1972; assembly: GCF_905339605.1. NCBI lineage: Bacteria > Pseudomonadati > Pseudomonadota > Betaproteobacteria > Burkholderiales > Burkholderiaceae > Burkholderia > Burkholderia sp. BCC1972. Next base: position 13,274 of record NZ_CAJPGH010000033.1, read on the forward strand.
AGCCGCGCTCGCGACGGCGGCCTGCGCGGCGTCCGCCGGCACGCTGACGATCGCGACGCTGAACAACCCCGACATGATCGAGCTGAAGAAGCTGTCGCCGGCGTTCGAGAAGGCGAACCCCGACATCAAGCTGAACTGGGTGATCCTCGAGGAGAACGTGCTGCGCCAGCGCGCGACGACCGACATCACGACCGGCAGCGGCCAGTTCGACGTGATGGCGATCGGCACCTACGAGACGCCGCAGTGGGGCAAGCGCGGCTGGCTCGCGCCGATGACGGGCCTGCCGGCCGACTACGACCTGAACGACATCGTGAAGACCGCGCGCGACAGCCTGTCGTACAACGGCCAGCTCTATGCGCTGCCGTTCTACGTCGAAAGCTCGATGACGTTCTACCGCAAGGACCTGTTCGCGGCGAAGGGGCTGAAGATGCCCGACCAGCCGACCTACGACCAGATCGCGGATTTCGCGGACAAGCTCACCGACAAGTCGAAGGGCACCTACGGGATCTGCCTGCGCGGCAAGGCCGGCTGGGGCGAGAACATGGCGTTCGTGTCGACGGTCGTGAACACGTACGGCGGGCGCTGGTTCGACGAGAACTGGAACGCGCAGCTCACGTCGCCCGAATGGAAGAAGGCGATCAATTTCTACGTGAACCTGCTGAAGAAGAACGGGCCGCCGGGCGCGAGCTCGAACGGCTTCAACGAGAACCTGACGCTGACCGCATCGGGCAAGTGCGCGATGTGGATCGACGCGACGGTCGCGGCCGGGATGCTCTACAACAAGCAGCAGTCGCAGGTGGCCGACAAGATCGGCTTCGCGGCCGCGCCGGTCGCCGCCACGCCGAAGGGCTCGCACTGGCTGTGGGCGTGGGCGCTCGCGGTGCCGAAGACGTCGAAGCAGCAGGATGCCGCGCGCAAGTTCATCGCGTGGGCGACGTCGAAGCAGTACATCGAGATGGTCGGCAAGGACGAGGGTTGGGCGTCGGTGCCGCCGGGCACGCGCACGTCGACGTATCAGCGGCCCGAGTACAAGGCGGCCGCGCCGTTCTCGGACTTCGTGCTGAAGGCGATCGAGACGGCCGACCCGAACGACCCGTCGCTGAAGAAGGTGCCGTACACGGGCGTGCAGTACGTCGGGATTCCTGAATTCCAGTCGTTCGGCACGGTGGTCGGCCAGTCGATCGCGGGTGCGGTCGCGGGCCAGATGTCGGTCGACCAGGCGCTCGCCGCCGGGCAGGCCGCCGCCGACCGTGCGGTGCGGCAGGCAGGCTACAAGAAGTAACGCGTCAGCCGTCGTGCGGCCCGCGGCGTGCGCCGTTGCACACGCCGCGGGCCGGCGAAGCTGAAACGCGGGCAGGTCGTTCGCGCCCGCGCATCAACCGGAGGGACTCCGATCATGCGTCACCTGCGTCTTCCCCTGAGTCACGCTCATGCGCCGTCGGTCGGCGATGCGTCGTCGCCGCCGGGCGCGCCGCGCCGCGCGCGCGGCGGTGCGAGCTGGCTCGTGTCGCCGTCCGTCGCGGTGCTGCTGCTGTGGATGTCGATTCCGCTCGCGATGACGATCTGGTATTCGTTCTCGCGCTACAACCTGCTGAACCCCGACGTGAAGGGTTTCGCAGGGTTCGACAACTACCGCTTCCTCGCGACCGATCCGTCGTTCCTGCCCGCGATCTGGCACACGCTCGTGCTGATCGGCGCGGTGCTCGCGATCACGGTGGTCGGCGGCGTGCTGATGGCCGTGCTGTTCGACCGCAAGTTCTACGGGCAGGGCGTCGCGCGCCTGCTCGCGATCGCACCGTTCTTCGTGATGCCGACCGTCTCCGCGCTGATCTGGAAGAACATGATCCTGCATCCGGTGTACGGGCTCGTCGCGAACGCGATGCGCGCGCTCGGGATGACGCCGATCGACTGGTTCGCCGATTACCCGCTCACCGCGGTGATCATCATCGTCGCGTGGCAGTGGCTGCCGTTCGCGTTCCTGATCCTGTTCACCGCGATCCAGTCGCTCGACCAGGAGCAGAAGGAAGCCGCGCGCATCGACGGCGCGGGCCCGATCGCGATGTTCTTCTACATCACGCTGCCGCACTTGAAGCGTGCGATCGCCGTGGTCGTGATGATGGAAACGATCTTCCTGCTGTCGATCTTCGCGGAGATCTACACGACGACCGGCGGCGGCCCCGGCGACGCGACGACCAACCTGTCGTACCTGATCTATGCGCTCGGCCTGCAGCAGTTCGACGTCGGCCTCGCGTCCGCGGGCGGCATCATCGCCGTGGTGGTCGCGAACGTCGTGTCGTTCTTCCTCGTGCGGATGCTCGCGCGCAACCTGAAGGGGGAGTACGAAAAATGAGCGACCTGACTATCGCAGGCCGGCGCGCGCCGGCTGCATTCGACCTCGCGCGGCGCGCGCTGCCCGGCACGCTCGCGTGGCTGATCGCGCTGCTGCTGTTCTTCCCGATCTTCTGGATGGCGATCACCGCATTCAAGACCGAGCAGCAGGCATACGCGTCGTCGCTGTTCTTCATGCCGACGCTCGACAGCTTCCGCGAGGTGTTCGCGCGCAGCAACTACTTCTCGTTCGCGTGGAATTCGGTGCTGATCTCGGCCGGCGTCACGGTGATCTCGCTGCTGTTTGCGGTGCCGGCCGCGTACGCGATGGCATTCTTCCCGAACCACCGCACGCAGAAGGTGCTGCTGTGGATGCTGTCGACGAAGATGATGCCGTCGGTCGGCGTGCTGGTGCCGATCTACCTGCTGTGGAAGAACGCGGGGCTGCTCGATACCGTGTCGGGCCTCGTGATCGTCTACACGCTGATCAACCTGCCGATCGCGGTGTGGATGACCTTCACGTACTTCAACGAAATCCCGAAGGACATCCTCGAAGCCGGGCGCATCGACGGCGCATCGACGTGGCAGGAGATCGTCTACCTGCTGATGCCGATGGCGCTGCCGGGGCTCGCATCGACCGCGCTGCTGCTCGTGATCCTGTCGTGGAACGAGGCGTTCTGGAGCATCAACCTGTCGAGCTCGAACGCCGCGCCGCTGACCGTGTTCATCGCGTCGTACTCGAGCCCCGAAGGGTTGTTCTGGGCGAAGCTGTCCGCGGCGTCGCTGCTGGCGGTCGCGCCGATCCTGATCGTCGGCTGGCTGTCGCAGAAGCAACTCGTGCGCGGGCTCACGTTCGGGGCCGTCAAATGAGCGCGACGAACGTCCTGATCTGCGATTGCGACGGCGTGCTGATCGACAGCGAGGCAGTGGCAGCCGATGTGCTCGTGCACGAACTCGATGCGCGCTGGCCGGGCGTCGATGCGCGGCCGGCCGTGATGCCGCTGCTCGGACTGCGCATCGAGCGCGTGCTGGCTGGCGCTTCCGAGGCGGTGGGGCGGACGCTGTCGAACGACGACGTCGTCGAAATCCGCGCCGCGGTCGAGGCGGCGGCCGTCAATGCGCCGATGGTCGACGGCATCGATACGGCGCTCGCCGCGATCCCGTTAACGACTGCGTGCGCGAGCAACAGCTACCGCGCATACGTCGAGGCGGCGCTCGCGCGCACGGGCCTCGCACGCTTCTTCGGCAACCGCCTGTTCTGCGCGGATACGGTCGCGCGGCCGAAGCCCGCGCCCGACGTGTACCTCGCGGCCGCGCGCACGCTCGGCGTCGCGCCCGTGCAGTGCCTCGTGGTCGAGGACAGCGTGACGGGCATCACCGCGGCCGCCGCGGCCGGCATGACCGTGCTCGGCTTCGTCGGCGGCGGGCATGCGTCCGCGGCCCAGATCGACGCGCTGCGCGGGATCGGCGCGCGTCACGTATTCGACGACATGCACGAGCTGCCCGGCTACGTCGCGCGCTGGCAGGCGACGGGCGCGGTGCTGCCGAACTAGCAATCAGGAACGAAGGCGCGCCGCTTTCAACGCGGCGCATCACGAACGAACGGAGACAGATCATGGCAAGCGTGCTCCTGCGCAATATCGCGAAGCGCTACGACGACACCGAAGTGCTGCGCAACGTGAACCTCGACATCGCCGACGGCGAATTCGTCGTGTTCGTCGGGCCGAGCGGCTGCGGCAAATCCACGCTGATGCGGATGATCGCGGGCCTCGAGGATATTTCGAACGGCGACCTGCTGATCGACGGTGCGAAGGTCAACGACGTGCCGAGCGCGAAGCGCGGCATCGCGATGGTGTTCCAGTCGTATGCGCTGTACCCGCACATGACGCTGTACGACAACATGGCGTTCGGCCTGAAGCTCGCGGGCGCGAAGAAGCCCGAGATCGACCAGGCCGTGAAGCAGGCCGCGAAGATCCTGCATATCGATCACCTGCTCGACCGCAAGCCGAAGCAGCTGTCGGGCGGCCAGCGGCAGCGCGTCGCGATCGGCCGCGCGATCACGCGCAAGCCGAAGGTGTTCCTGTTCGACGAACCGCTGTCGAACCTCGACGCCGCGCTGCGCGTGAAGATGCGGCTGGAATTCGCGCGGCTGCACGACGAACTGAAGACGACGATGATCTACGTGACGCACGACCAGGTCGAGGCGATGACGCTCGCCGACAAGATCGTCGTGCTGTCGGGCGGCGCGGTGCAGCAGGTCGGCACGCCGAACGCGCTGTATCACGCACCGGCGAACCAGTTCGTCGCGGGCTTCATCGGCTCGCCGAAGATGAACTTCCTGAAGGGCACGGTCGAATCGGTCGATGCGGGCGGCGTGCTCGTGCGCTTCGACAGCGGCGAGACGCAGCGCGTCGCGGTGGAAGCGACCGGGCTGCAGCGCGGTGCCGCGGTGACCGTCGGCGTGCGGCCCGAGCACCTGCTGGTCGATGCGGCGGCGGCAGGCGTCGCCGCGCGGACGATGGCCGTCGAGTCGCTCGGCGATGCCGCATATCTGTATGCGGAGTCGGCCGTCGCGCCGGACGGGTTGATCGCGCGGATTCCGCCGCTCGACACGTACCGCACCGGCGAGACGCTGCGCGTGCATGCGCAGGCCGAGCACTGCCATCTGTTCGACGAAAACGGGCAGGCGTTCCGGCGGCTCAGCGTGCACGCGAAGGCGGCGTGACGCACGGCACGTGCGCCTGCGGTGCTCAGAGCCGCAGGTGCTCGGCCATGTAGTCGACAAATGCGCGTAGCTTGGGCATCGGATGGCGGCCCGACGGCCACAGCACGTAGAACGGCGTGCGGCTCGCGACGTGGTCGTCGAGCACGGCGCGCAGCCTGCCGTCGTCGAGCGCGTCGCGCACGAAGAACTCGGGCAGGCATGCGATGCCGAGCCCGCGCAGCGCGAAGCACAGGCGCGTCTCGGCGTTGTTGCTGACCATCGAGACGGGTACCTCCGGCGGCGTGCCGTCACGCGGCGCGCGCAGCGGCCAGATCTCGAGCCTGCCGCTGCTCGGGAAGCGGTAGTGCAGGCAGCGATGCCGCGCGAGATCGGCCGGCGTGCGCGGCGTGCCGTGCCGGTCGAGGTAGCCGGGCGACGCGACGAGGTGCTGGCGGAAATGGCCGAGCAGTCGCGACGACAGTCGCGAATCCGACGGCTGGCCCGTGCGCAGCACCACGTCGAAGCCTTCATCGACGACGTCGACGAGCCGGTCGCTGAAATCGATGTCGAGTTCGATCTCCGGATACGCGGCGATGAAATCGGCGAGCACCGGCAGCAGCAGCGTGCCGATCGTCGGCAGGCTCACGCGCAGGCGCCCGCGCGGCGCTTCGGCACTGTGCGTGAGTTCCTGCTCGGCCGCGTCGATTTCGGCGATCACGCGCCGGCACCGTTCGAGAAAGCGCGCGCCCTCGGCCGTCAGCGTGATGCTGCGCGTGCTGCGGTGAAAGAGCCGCACGTTCAGGCGCGCCTCGAGCCGCGCGATACGCTTGCCGATCGCCGATGCCGACAGTCCGAGCGCGCGGCCGGCCGCGACGAAGCTGCGCGTTTCCGCGACCTGGACGAACACGACGAAACCGCCAAGATTTTCCATGCTGGGCCCCAATTACGGACATCGATGTCCGGAGTGTCCGGAACTCTACCCCGGTTTTTCTTCCCGCGCCGGCTCCCTACGATGGGCGTTCCTTCATCGTTCGAGGTCACGCCATGTCATCCCTGTCTGTCCCCACCCACCGCAGAGAGCCGGACGCCGCGCTGCGCGCGCGGCTCGACGCCGTGCTCGATCGTGCGATGGCCGACGCGCGCGCGGTCGGCGCGGTCGTGCTGGTCGCGCGCGACGGCGAGTTGCGTTATGCACGCGCGGCCGGGCTGGCCGATCGCGAAGCCGGCACGCCGATGCGCGAGGACACGGTGTTCCGGCTCGCGTCGGTGTCGAAGCCGATCGTGACGGCGGCCGCGATGCGGCTGGTCGCGACAGGGCGCATCGGGCTCGACGAGCCGGTCGCGCGCTGGCTGCCGGCGTTCCAGCCGACGCTGCCCGACGGCACGCGTGCCGATATCACGCTGCGGCATCTGCTGTCGCATACGGCCGGGCTCGGCTACCGCTTTCTCGAAGCCGATGGCGACGGCCCGTATGCGCGCGCCGGCGTGTCCGACGGGATGGATCGCGCGGGCCTGTCGCTGGCGGAGAACGTCCGGCGCATCGCTCGTGTGCCGCTGCGGTTCGCGCCCGGCACATCGTGGGACTATTCGCTCGCGACCGACGTGGTCGGCGCGCTGATCGAAGCGGTCGACGGCCGGCCGCTCGCCGATGCCGTGGCCGCGCTCGTCACGACGCCGCTGGGGATGGCCGATACCGGATTCGTCGCGCATGACGCCGCGCGCGTCGCGACACCCTACGTGAGCACGCCGGGCGCGCCGCGCCGGATGGCCGACGACGATCTCGTGCCGGTGTTCGACGGCACGGTCGGCATCCGTTTCGAGCCGGCGCGCGCGTTCGATGCGACCGCGTGGCCGTCGGGCGGCGCGGGCATGGTCGGCACCGTGCACGATTGCCTGACGCTGCTCGATACGCTGCGCACGGGCCTCGACGGCTGGCTCGCACCGCGCTGGATCGACGAGATGTCACGCATCCAGCCGGGCGCGCACGACCTGCCGGACGCGCCGGGGTTCGGCTTCGGGCTCGGCTTTTCCGTGCTGCATGACCCGGTGGCCGCGCAATCGCCGGAATCGGTCGGCACCTGGCGCTGGGGCGGCGCCTACGGGCATGCGTGGTTCGTCGACCGGGCGGCAGGGCTGACGGTGGTGGCACTGACCAATACGTTGTACGAAGGGATGCACGGGCGCATCGTCACCGATGTGCGCGATGCGGTGTATGGCGTCGACGATCGGAGTGCGCAATGAGCGAGTGCGTATCCGTTTCCGAGCGCGCTGCCGATCGTCCGGCAGATTCGGCCACGCTGGCCGGTGCGCGCCTGCCCGTCGCGAACCTGCTCGCGCTGGCCACCGCCGGCTTCATCACGGTGCTCACCGAAGCGCTGCCGGCCGGCCTGCTGCCGCTGATGAGCGCCGACCTGCGCGTGACCGAGGCGCTGATCGGCCAACTGGTGACCGTCTACGCGCTCGGCTCGATCGTCGCGGCGATTCCGCTCGTTGCCGCGACGCGCGCGATGCGCCGGCGCCGCCTGTTGCTCGCGGCGCTGGCCGGCTTCGTCGTATCGAACGCGCTGACGGCCGTGTCGCCGTACTACGCGCTCACGCTGGCCGCGCGGTTCGTCGCGGGGATGTCGGCCGGCCTGCTGTGGGCGCTGCTGGCCGGCTATGCGAGCCGGATGGTCGACCCATCGCTGCGCGGCCGCGCGATCGCGGTCGCGATGCTCGGCATACCGGCGGCGATGTCGATCGGCATTCCGGCCGGCACCGCGCTCGGCGCGCTGTTCGGCTGGCGTGTCGCGTTCGCGTTGATCACGCTGGCCGCGCTCGCGCTGATCGGCTGGATCCGCCTGCGCGTGCCCGACTATCCAGGGCAGCCCGCCGGCGCACGCGAGCCGGTGCTCGGCGTGATGACGCTGCCCGGCGTGCGGCCGGTGCTGACCGTGATGTTCGCGTACGTGCTCGCACACAACATGCTGTACACGTATGTCGCGCCGTTCCTGGCAGGCGTGCGGATGGGCGCGCAGGTCGACGTGGTGCTGTTCGTGTTCGGAATCGCGTCGCTGGCCGGCATCGCGCTGACGGGCGCCTGGATCGGCGCGGCGCAACGACAGCTGACGCTCGCCAGCATCGCGCTGTTCGCGCTCGCGGCGCTGATGCTCGGCGCCGGTTCCGGGATCGCGATCGTCTACGCGGGTGTCGCGCTGTGGGGACTCGCGTTCGGCGGCGCACCGACGCTGTTCCAGACCGCTGCCGCGAACGCGGCGGGCGAGTCGGCTGACGTCGCGCAGTCGATGCTCGTGACGGTGTGGAATCTCGCGATCGCCGGTGGCGGCATCGCGGGCGGGATGCTGCTCGGCGCGACGGGCGCCGGCGCGATCCCGTGGGTACTCGTCGCGCTGCTGGCGGCCGCGTGGATCGGCGCATGGCGCGCACGCCGCCATGCGTTTCCGGCGCCGCGCGCGGCGTGAGCGGCTAGCGCCGGCGGCGGTGTCAGGCCGCCTTCGCGGCGAGCGCGGCGCGTGCGCAGGCTTCGTCGGTGACGAGCCCCGACAGCCAGCCGCCGCGCAGCGCGGCGATCACGGCGTCGTGCTTCTTCGGGCCGCCGGCGAACGCGATCGTCGGCAGCTTGGGCGGCGTCGCGAGCGCCACGCTCGTCACGCGCGCGCTGGTCGACACGGTGATCTGCGTGCCTTGCGCGTCGATCGGCACGCCGAGCAGTTCGGCCACCGCGCCGAGCGCGGTCATCTCGTCGCGTTCCTGTTCGGTGATGAAGCCGTCTTCGTAGAGCGGGCAGTGCGGGCCGATGTTGCCGATCCCGACGAACGCGACGTCGGCTTCCCCGGACAGCGCCTCGACGATCCGGTACAGCCGGTGGTTGCACCACTGCGCGCGCTCGGCGTCGCTGTCGGCGAACAGCGGCGCGGGCAGCAGGAAGTGCTTGCTGCCGGTCTTCTCGGAGATGTACTGCGCGACGTCGTAGCGGTTCGACGAGCCGTCGGCCGCGATCGCGCCGACCATCGACACGAGCCGGTGCTGCGGGCGGTCGATCTGCGCGATCTGCGCGACCGCAGCCTTCAGCGTCCGGCCGCTGCTGACCGCGATCACCATCGGCCGCATTTCGTTCAGGTAGCGCTCCATCACCTGCGCGCCGGCGACCGCGAGCTTGCGGTCGATCGCGTCGGGCGCATCGGCGTCGACGGGCACGACTTCGCACATCGCGAGGCCGTAGCGTTTCGACAACTGCGCGCCGAGGTCGAGACAGTCGGCGAGCCGATGGTCGACGCGCACGCGGATCAGGTTCTTCTCGACCGCGAACGCGACGAGGCGCTGCGCGACGGGGCGCGAGACCTGCAGCTTCTCGGCGATTTCGTTCTGCGTGTCGCCCGCGACGTAGTAGAGCCACGCGGCGCGTGTGGCGAGATCGAGTTTTTCTGAGGACTTGGACACGATAGCGATTCGGTTCGGATCAGGGGGCCCGCCCCACGGGCCGGCCGGCAGGCAGGCCGCACGACGGCGTCCACTGTAACGCATGTCGTGCGTGCGGCCCCGCAGTCACGCCTACGCGAGCCGCGCGCGTGACGGTTCGTACAGCGGCTGCACGTGACGGTACAGCGAGCGGAACGCGTCGAGGCGTTCGCGCAGCCGCGCATGGCGGGCGGCGTCCGGTGCGTATTCGGCGCGTACCGGCGGCTTGGTCAGCACCGCGTGCGGATCGCCGCCGACGGCCAGCCAGCCGAGCCGTGCGGCACCAAGCGCCGCACCCGTTTCGCCGCCGCCGATCTGGCGCGTGCGCACGTTCAGCGCGTCGGCGATCAGTTGCGCCCAGAATGCGCTGCGCGCGCCGCCGCCGATCAGCGACAGCTGGTCGGTTTCGACGCCGGCCGCATGCAGCGCGTCGAGGCCGTCCGCGAGACCGAGCGTCACGCCTTCGAGCACCGCGTAGCCGAGATGCGCGCGCTCGGTCGCATGCGTCATCCCGAAGAACACGCCCTGCGCGTACGGGTCGTTGTGCGGCGTGCGTTCCCCCGACAGGTAGGGCAGGAACAGCGGCGCGGTGGCGAGTGCGTCGACGTCGAGCGCCTCGACTTCGGCGAGCAGCGCGGGCTCGTCGGTGCCCGTCAGCTTGCAGACCCAGCGCAGGCAGCTCGCGGCCGACAGCACGACGCTCATCAGTTGCCAGCGATCGGGAATCGCGTGGCAGAACGCATGCACGGCCGACGCGGGGTTCGGCATGAAGCGGTCGCCGACCACGCTCAGCACGCCCGACGTGCCGAGCGACACGAAGCCGTCGCCCGGGTGGATCGCGCCGATGCCGAGCGCGCTCGTCGCGTTGTCGCCGCCGCCGCCCGCGACCACGACGGCCTCCGACAGCCCGAGCTCGCGCGCGACGTCCGCACGCAGCGCGCCGGACGGTGCATTGCCCTCGACGATGCGGGGCATCTGGTCGCGCGTCATGTCGCACGCGGCGAGCAGTGCGTCGGACCAGTCGCGGCGCGCGACGTCGAGCCACAGCGTGCCGGCCGCGTCCGACGGATCGGACACTTTCGCGCCGGTCATCCGGAACCGCAGGTAGTCCTTCGGCATCAGCACGCAGGCGGTGGCCGCGAACACGTCGGGTTCGTGCTTCGCGACCCACAGCAGTTTCGGCGCGGTGAAGCCCGGCATCGCGAGATTGCCGGCCAGTGCGTGCAGATCGGGCGCGCGTTCGGTGAGCAGTGCGCATTCGTCGGCGCTGCGCATGTCGTTCCACAGGATCGCGGGGCGCAGCACGCGGTCGTCGCGGCCGAGCAGCACGGCGCCGTGCATCTGCCCCGACAGGCCGATGCCGCGCACTTGCGCGAACGCGTCGCGATGCCGTTCGCGCAACGTGGCGAGCGCGGCGAGCGTGCCTTGCCACCAGCCGTCCGGATGCTGTTCGGCCCAGCGCGGATGCGGCCGCGACACGGTGAACGGCGTGCCGGCCGTGCCGACGACCGTGCCGTCGGGGGCCAGCAGCAATACCTTCACTTCCGAGGTGCCGAGGTCGATGCCGAGATACATGAGCGGTTCGTTCCGTCAGTGGGGAATCGCTACTTTAGCCGCGCGGCAGCGCACGTGCCAAGGCTGGTTCGCCCGGATGCGCGTCAGCGCTGCGCCAGCCATGCATCGACCCGCGCGAGGCCTGCGCGCAGCGCCTCGAACAGCGCCGCGTTGCCGGCGAGCGAACCCCACAGCGCGCGGCTCGCGCACAGCGCGACGACCGGATCGTCGGCCTCGACGATCGCCCGCGCGGTGCTTTCATCCATCACGCCGTCCTGGTACGCATACGGCAGCAGGCCGCGTGCCCGGCGTTCGAGAAAGCGCAGGAACAGCGCGGGCAGCACGGCGGTGGCGACCGGCGCCGCACCGCGCGCGAACGATTCGACGAGCGTCGGCGCGATGAAGCCGGGGATCTTCGAGAAGCCGTCGGCCGCGACGCGCTGGTTCGTGTCGAGCACGTACGGGTTGCCGAAGCGCTCCAGCACGACGTCGCGGTAACGCGCGAGATCGAGCGGGCTCGGCGTGAGGCACGGGATCACGTCCTGCGTCACGTAGTCGTGCGCGAAGCGGCGGATCGCCGCGTCGTGCGTGCCTTCGTGGATGTACGTATGGCCCGCGAGCGTGCCGGCCCACGCGATGCAGCTGTGCGTCGCGTTGAGGATGCGGATCTTCGCTTCCTCGTACGGGTGCACGTCGTCGACGAGTTCGGCGCCGGCCAGCTCCCAGCGCGGCCGGCCGGCGGCGAAGCGGTCCTCGATCACCCACTGGATGAACGATTCGCCCATCACCGGGCACGCGTCGTCGAAGCCGGTGGCCGCGAGTACGCGCTCGCGCACGTCGGCGGTCGGGCGCGGCGTGATGCGGTCGACCATCGCGCTCGGCGTCGCGACGTTCGCATCGAACCACGCGAGCAGGGCGGTTTCACCGCGCCGTTCGAGGAATTCGCGCATCCCGGCGCGAAAGCGCGCGCCGTTGTTGCGCAGGTTGTCGCAGCTCTGCAGCGTGAGCGGGCCCGCGCCGCGCTTCATGCGTTCGGCGAGCAGCGCCGCGAGCGCGCCGTACAGCGTCGTGCGCGCGCCCTGCAGGTCGGCCGCCAGATCGGCGTTCGCGATGTCGAGCCGGTTGTGCTCGTCGAGGTAGTAGCCGCCTTCGGTGACGGTGAACGACACGATCCGGCACGCCGGATCGGCGCCGGCATCGACCAGCGCGGCGAGATCGATCGACCACGGCAGCACGCGCGTGATCGCGCGGATCGTCTCGTATGCGCGCTCGCCTTGCGGCGTGACGGTTTCGAGGGTGTATTCACCGTGCTGCGCGGCGAGCGCGTCCATCGTCGCGCGCATGTCGTCGCGGATGTTGCCGACGGTCAGCGACCAGCGTTCGCCGGCCGGCACGGCCGCGTTCACGCGATGCAGATACCACGCCTGGTGCGCGCGGTGAAACGAGCCGGCGCCGATGTGCAGCAGCACGGGCGCGCGGGCGGAGGGCGATTCGCTCATGCGGTGTCTCCTGTTCGTGCCTGTCTTTCCAGTCGAATACGATCATTTGCTCTTTATGTGAGCGAATGATCGTATTCGGGCGAGCGAAAGTCAAGGCGGGGAAACGGCATTTCGATGGTGCGCTGCGGCGGCAGCGCGGGTGCGGCGGTGCGGAAGGAACAGGGCGTCAGCACCCTTCGCGGGTGAGCGCGACGAGTTCGTCGAGCAGCTTGCCCGCTGGCCCCGGCAGGATCCCGTGGCGGCGCCGGAACGCGGTGAGCGTGCGTACCGCGACGACCTCGCGCACGGGCAGCGTGTCGATCGTGCCGGCGCGCTGCTCGGCGCCGTACATCGGCTCGGCCATCCAGCTCAGGAAGCCGGCATGCGCGACGAGGCTTTTCAGCGTCGTCACCGAGCGCGTCTCGACCGCGATGTCGGGCAGCGCGAGCCCGTGCGCGTCGAAGGTCGCCCGCATGTGGTCGAACGGCGCGGTGCCGCGCGGCGGAATCGCCCAGCGCGCGTGCAGCGTGTCGGCGAGCGTCGGCGCGCGGCCGAGCGTGCGCAGCGGATGGTGCGGCGCCGCAACGATATGGCTGCGATCCTCCCAGCGGCACTCGGGAATCGCGACGATCTCGTCGGTGTCGGGCCCGTGCGCGGACAGCGCGAGATCGATCTCGTGCTTGTTCAGCCCTTCCGCGAGCCGGTCCCACACGCCTTCGATGATCTCGACGCGCAGGTTCGGCCAGCGGTCGAGCACGCGGCCGACCGCGACCGGCAGCACGAGGCTCGCGATGCTGCCCACCGCGCCGACCTTGATCGTGCCCTTCGCGAACCCGCGCATCGCGTCGAGCTCCTCGCGCGCGTGCTCGGCCTCGTGCTGCAGCAGCGTCGCATGCGGCAGCAGCGCCTCGCCGAACGCGGTGAGCTGCACGCCCTTCGAGTGGCGCTCGAACAGCGGCGCGCCGACCTGATCCTCGAGCCGCTTCAGGATCCGGCTCAGTGCCGGTTGCGTCACATGCAGCGCGTCGGCCGCGCGGCCGAGGCTGCCGCACGCGACGATCGTCGTGAAGGCGCGCAATTGCCGGAGATCGAAACTCATGCCGTTGTGTAATGACTTATCGCAAAAAATACAGTATCCGAGAATGGCTTGCACTTCGATACTGTGGAAACCGCCAAGCCATCGAGGAGACACCCGAGCATGTCCGGCCATCCGCCCCCTTCCGCCGCATCGGTCACCGTTCGCGATGCGGTGATCGACCTGCTTCGCCAGTTCGGTATCGACCGCGTGTTCGGCAATCCCGGCTCGACCGAGCTGCCGATGTTCCGCGACTTCCCGGACGATTTTCGCTACGTGCTCGGTCTGCATGAAGCCGTCGTGGTCGGGATGGCCGACGGCCATGCGCAGGCCACCGGCAATGCGGCGGTCGTCAACCTGCATTCGGCGGCGGGCGTCGGCAATGCGATGGGCAATCTCTTCACCGCATTCAAGAACCGCACGCCGCTGATCGTGACCGCGGGCCAGCAGGCGCGCGCGATCCTGCCGTTCGACCCGTTCCTCGGCGCGACGCAGGCCGCCGAACTGCCGAAGCCGTACGTGAAGTGGAGCATCGAGCCCGCGCGCGCGCAGGACGTGCCGGCTGCCATTGCTCGCGCGTACCGCATCGCGATGCAGGAACCGCGCGGCCCGGTGTTCGTGTCGATCCCGGTCGACGACTGGGATCAGCCGGCCGACCTGCTGCCGCGCCGCGACGTCAGCAGCGTCGTGCGGCCCGATCCGGACGCGCTTGCGCGTCTCGGCGACACGCTCGACGCCGCGCGGCGTCCCGCATTCGTGGTCGGTGCGGCCGTCGATCGCGCCGGTGCGTGGGACGACGTCGTGCGGCTCGCCGAGCGGCACCGTGCGCGCGTGTTCGTCGCGCCGATGTCGGGGCGCTGCAGTTTCCCCGAGGACCATCCGCTGTTCGCCGGCTTCCTGCCCGCGATCCGCGAGAAGATCGTCGCGCGGCTCGACGGGCACGACCTCGTGTTCGCGTTCGGCGCACCCGCGTTCACCTATCACATCGAAGGCTTCGGCCCGCACGTGCCGCCGGGCGCGACGCTCGTGCAGCTCGTCGACGATCCGGGCGTCGCCGCGTGGACACCGTCTGGCGACGCGGTCGTCGGCAACCTGCGGCTCGCCGCGCGCGACCTGCTGGCGCGCCCGGCGCCGCCCGAGCGGCCGATGCCCGCGCCGCGTGCGCCGCGAGTGCGCGTCGACGCGCCCGCCGCGGGCGAGCGCATGTCGGTCGCATTCGCGCTGCAGACGCTTGCCGACGTGCGCGATGCGCACGATATCGTCGTCGAGGAGGCGCCGAGCGCGCGGCCGGTGATGCAGGAGCACTTGCCGTTCACGCGCAGCGGCACGTTCTACACGATGGACAGCGGCGGGCTCGGCTACGGCATGCCGGCCGCCGTCGGCGTCGCGCTCGCGCACCCGGAGCGGCGCGTGATCGGGCTGATCGGCGACGGCTCGAGCCTGTATTCGATCCAGGCGTTGTGGAGCGCCGCGCAGCTGAAGCTGCCGATCACGTTCGTGATCCTGAACAATCGCCGCTATGCGGCGCTGCAGGATTTCGCGCCCGTGTTCGGCTTCGGTCCGGACGATGCCGTGCAGGGCACCGATCTGCCGGACCTGGATTTCGTCGCGCTTGCGCAAGGGATGGGCTGCCGCGGCGTGCGCGTCGCCGATGCGGCGCAGTTGCGCGATACGCTGACCGACGCGCTGCGTGCGGCGACGCCGGTCGTCGTCGACGTCGAGATTGCCTGACGCGCCGCGCGCGTCTTTCCGGAGAATTCATGCAAACCGTATCGATGCTGATCGGCGGCGAACGCCGACATTCTTCCAGCGGCGCGACCTTCGTGCGCCGCAACCCGCTCGACGGCGAAGTCGCGTCCGAAGCGCCCGCGTGTACCGTCGACGATGCGCGTGCGGCGGCCGATGCGGCCGCCCGCGCGTTTCCCGAGTGGGCCGCGCTCGGCCCCGGTGCGCGTCGCGCGTTGCTGCTGAAGGCGGCCGCGGCGCTCGAAGCGAAGCATGAGCAGTTCGTCGCCGCGATGGCGGTCGAGACGGGCGCGTCAGCGCTGTGGGCCGGTTTCAACGTGCAGCTTGCCGCGAGCGGGCTCGTCGAGGCCGCGTCGCTCACCACGCAGGTCGGCGGCGAGCTGATTCCGTCCGACGTGCCGGGCTCGCTCGCGATGGGCGTGCGGCAGCCGGCCGGCGTCGTGCTCGGCATCGCGCCGTGGAATGCGCCGGTGATCCTCGCGACCCGCGCGCTCGCGCTGCCGCTCGCGTGCGGCAACACGGTCGTGCTGAAGGGCTCGGAGCTGTGTCCCGTCACGCACGGGCTGATCGTCGAGGCATTGCAGGAAGCCGGGCTGCCGCCGGGTGTCGTCAACTTCGTGACGAACGCGCCGGAGGAGGCGAGCGCCGTCGTCGATGCGCTGATCGCGCATCCGGCCGTGCGCCGCGTGAATTTCACGGGCTCGACGCGCGTCGGCCGGATCGTCGCGGAAGCCTGCGCGCGCCACCTGAAACCGTCGGTGCTGGAGCTCGGCGGCAAGGCGCCGTTCGTCGTGCTCGACGATGCCGATCTCGACGCGGCGGTCGCGGCGGCCGCGTTCGGCGCATTCGCGAATTCCGGGCAGATCTGCATGTCGACCGAGCGCATCGTCGTCGACGCGTCGATCGCCGATGCGTTCGTCGCGAAGCTCGCTGACAAGGCTGCGTCGCTGCCGCTCGGCGACCCGCGCAACGGGCCTGTCGTGCTCGGCTCGCTGATCGACACGAAGGCCGTCGAGCGCTGCAACGCGCTGATCGACGATGCGCTCGCGCACGGCGCGACGCTGCTGTGCGGCGGCAAGGCCGATACGACGCTGTTTCCCGCGACGCTGCTCGACCATGTGACGCCGGCGATGCGCATCTATGCGGAAGAATCGTTCGGCCCGGTGAAGGGTATCGTGCGCGTCGATGGCGAAGCAGCCGCGATCCGCTGCGCAAACGACAACGCGTTCGGGTTGTCGTCGGCCGTGTTCAGCCGCGACGTAGCCCGGGCGCTGCGCGTCGCCGCACGTATCGAATCGGGCATCTGCCACGTGAACGGCCCGACCGTGCACGACGAGGCGCAGATGCCGTTCGGCGGCGTGAAGGACAGCGGCTTCGGCCACTTCGGCGGCAAGGCCGGCATTGCGGCATTCACGGACCTGCGCTGGATCACCGTGCAGACCGCGCCGCGCCACTACCCGTTCTGACGAGGGCATCGACGATGAGGATCGCGATTCTGGGAGCGGGCGCGATGGGCTCGCTGTTCGGCGGGCGGCTCGCCGAAAGCGGCGAAGCCGTCACGCTGATCGACGTGAACGACGCGCATCTCGACGCGATCCGCCGCGACGGGCTGCGTATCGACGACGCGCGCGGCGAGCGGCGCATCCGCGCATTGCAGGCCGTGCGGCCGGAAGCGGCCAATGCGGATGCGCTGGCCTCGCCCGACACCACGTTCGACCTGCTGATCGTTTTCACGAAGTCGCTGCACACGCGTGCCGCGCTCGACGGCGTGCGTGCGCTGCTGTCACGGCACACCTGCGTGCTGACGCTGCAGAACGGACTCGGCAACGTCGAGACGCTCAATGCGTTCGTGCCGCTCGAGCGCATCCTGGTCGGCGTGACGACGTGGCCGGCCGATGCGGCCGGGCCCGCACACGTGCGCTCGCACGGCGCGGGCACGATCCGCATGATGACGGCCGACGGCGCGGCGCGCCCGTTCGCCTCGGCCGTCGCCGATGCGCTGTCGCGCGCGGGGCTTGCGTGCACGCTCGACGCCGACGTCTGGGCCGCGGTCTGGGAGAAGGTCGCGTTCAACGCGGCACTCAACACGCTGTGCGCGGCGACGGGCTGCACGGTCGACCAGCTCGGCCATCATCACGACGGGCCGCGGCTTGCGCTCGCGATTGCTGCCGAGACGGCCGCCGTCGCCCGCGCGAAGGGTATCGCGGTCGACGGCGAACGCATCGCCCGCAACGTCGAGCATGCGATCCGCGAGCATCGCGGCCATCGCCCGTCGATGCTGCAGGACGTGCTGGCGGGCCGCCGCACCGAAATCGACGCGATCAGCGGCAAGGTCGTCGCGGCCGCGCACGAAGCGGGTGTCGCGGTGCCGCATGCGGAGACGCTGCTCGCACTCGTCCGGCTGATCGAAGCAAGGGTGAACTGAGCGGCAAGCCGGCGGCCGGCTGGCGCCGCACGACGAGACGCGCGCACGACGGGTAGCCGATGGCGCCGGATCGTCACGGATGGGACATCGTGCGGGCACCGGCGCATCGACGCTGGCCGCGCAGCGAGAGATCCGGGCACGCGCATGCGCGCCAGCCCGGGCAACTGGAGACGCCATGAAAGCCATCGAATGCCGTTGTCTTGCCGCGCGCCGGTCGCGCACGTTGCCGCCGGCGCGCGGCGCACGGGAGGCCGCATGAGCACGCGCGACGGATTGCCGACGCCGTCGGTCGACATCGGCACGACGCTGGACGACGGGCCGTTCACGACGATGCAGCGCTGCGTGGTGCTGCTTGCCGCGCTTGCGATCGTGCTCGACGGCTTCGACGGCCAGCTGATCGGTTTCGCGATTCCCGTGCTGATCCGCGAGTGGGGCATCACGCGCGGCGCGTTCGCGCCGGCCGTCGCGGCCGGGCTGATCGGGATGGGCATCGGCAGCGCGTGCGCGGGGATCGTCGCGGATCGTTTCGGCCGCCGCCAGGCCGTGATCGGCAGCGTGTTCCTGTTCGGGATCGCGACCTGCGCGATCGGCTTCGCACCCGACGTCGCGGCGATCGCGACATTGCGCTTCTTCGCGGGGCTTGGGATCGGCGGCGCGCTGCCGACGGCCACGACGATGACGGCTGAATACACGCCCGCGCGGCGCCGCACGATGATGGTGACCGCGACGATCGTCTGCGTGCCGCTCGGCGGGATGCTGGCCGGCCTGTTCGCGCACGAGGTACTGCCGCGCTACGGCTGGCGCGGGCTGTTCTTCGCGGGCGGCGCGCTGCCGCTCGTGCTCGGCTTCGTGCTCGTGCGCGCGTTGCCCGAATCGCCGCGTTATCTCGCGCGCCGCCCCGCACGCTGGCCGGAACTCGGCGCGCTGCTCGCGCGGATGCAACGGCCGGTCGCGCCGGGCACCGTGTTCACCGACATCAAGGACGCACGCGCGGCCGGCGGGCGCGGCGGCTTCGGCGCGCTGTTCGCGAGCGGCCAGGCGCGCGACACGATCGCGTTGTGGTGCGCGTTCTTCATGTGCCTGCTCGCCGTGTATGCGGCGTTCAGCTGGCTGCCGACGATGCTCGCGGCGAGCGGGTTGAGCGTGTCGGTCGCGGGCGCGGGGCTCACCGCGTACAACCTTGGCGGCGTGATCGGCGCGCTGCTGTGCGCATGGGCGATCGCGCATGCGGGGTCGCGCTGGCCGCTCGCGCTGTGCAGCATCGGCGGCGCGGCGAGCGCGGTATGGCTGATGGGGGTCGATGCCGGCCGCCATACGAGCTGGCTGATCGTCGGCCTCGGCCTGCACGGGCTGTTCGTCAACGCGGTGCAGTCGACGATGTATGCGCTCTGCGCGTACATCTACCCGACGGCCGTGCGCGCGACGGGCACCGCGAGTGCGCTCGCGTTCGGCAGGCTCGGCGCGATCCTCAGCGCGTTCGCGGGCGCGATCGTGATCACGACGGGCGGCGCCGGTGCGTACCTGACAATGCTGGCCGTCGCGATGGGTGTCGTATGCGTCGCGCTGCTTGGGGTGCGGCGGCACATTCCGAGGCTGTCGCGCGTGCCGGCGGCGCCGCGCGAAGGGGAGGAACTGGCCCGCACGTCGTCGTGACGGCGGGCGCGTGGCGTGCGTTACAGCGTGGTGCGCACGTGCCAGAGCTCGGGGAACAGCACGACGTCGAGCATCTTGCGCAGGTACGGCGCGCCGCTCGTGCCGCCGGTGCCCTGCTTGAAGCCGATGATGCGCTCGACGGTCGTCACGTGGCGGAAGCGCCACTGGCGGAACGCATCCTCGAGATCGACGAGTTCCTCGGCCATCTCGTACAGCTCCCAGTGCTGCTGCGGGTGGCGATACACCTCGAGCCACGCGGCTTCGACCGTCTCGTCGTGCCGCGTCGGCTGCGTCCAGTCGCGATCGAGCCGCTCCGGCGCGATCGGGAACCCGCGTCGCGCGAGCAGGCGCACGACTTCGTCGTAGAACGACGGCGCTTCGAGCGTCGCGCGCACCTGTTCGAGGATGTCGGGCCGATGCGCATGCGGCTGCAGCATCTGGACGTTCTTGTTGCCCAGCAGGAATTCGAGCTGGCGATACTGGTACGACTGGAAGCCCGACGACTGGCCGAGATACGGCCGCATTGCCGAGTATTCGGACGGCGTCATCGTCGACAGCACGTTCCACGCCTGCACCAGCTGCTCGAGGATGCGCGACACGCGCGCGAGCATCTTGAACGCGGGCGGCAGCGCGTCGGTGCGCACCGCGTCGAGCGCGCCGCGCAGTTCGAACAGCGCGAGCTTCATCCACAGCTCGCTCGTCTGATGCTGGATGATGAACAGCATCTCGTTGTGATCGGGCGACAGCGGATGCTGTGCGTCGAGGATCGAATTCAGCGACAGGTAGTCGCCATAGCTCATCGACTTCGAGAAATCGAGCTGCGCGTTGTGCCAGCCGGCTTGCGTGTCGGCATCGCCCGGCACGTGCGGCGCTTCATGCGCGGCTTGCGCCGGTTGTGCGGCGCGTGCGCTCGAGAACGGGCAGCCCGCCGGCGCGTCGCCGCCGGGTGGCTGCATATGACCTGAATTCACGACTTTCTCCAGATTTGAATGACGAACGCGTGGCGCGCGATCCGCATGCAACGGCGGCGCGCCGCGCAAAACCGGTCAGGTCACCGCGCCGCGTTCGGCGAATTCGGGTGCCTTCCACGCACCGGTGGCGAGGATGTCGCGCAGCGTCTCGACGGCATCCCACACGTCGGCGAAGCGCGTATAGAGCGGCGTGAAGCCGAAGCGCAGCACGTACGGCTCGCGGTAGTCGCCGATCACGCCGCGCGCGATCAGCGCCTGCATCACTTCGTAGCCGTGCGGATGCTCGAAGCTCGCCTGCGAGCCGCGCTGGTGATGCGCGCGCGGCGTGACGAGCTTCAGCGACAAGCCTGCGCAGCGTGCTTCGACGAGCGCGATGAACGCGTCGGTCAGCGCGAGCGACTTGCGGCGGATCGCGTGCATGTCGGTCTGCAGGAACACGTCGAGCCCGCATTCGACCATCGACATCGACACGATCGGCTGCGTGCCGCACAGGAAGCGCGCGATGCCCGGATCGGGCGCGAAGGCCGGCTGCATCGCGAACGGTGCGCGGTGGCCCCACCAGCCGGACAGCGGCTGCGAGAAGTGCGCGAGATGGCGCTGCGGCACCCACACGAATGCGGGCGAGCCGGGGCCGCCGTTCAGGTACTTGTACGTGCAGCCGACCGCGCCGTCCGCGCGCGCGCCGTTCAGGTCGACCGGCACCGCGCCGGCCGAGTGCGCGAGATCCCACAGCATCAGCGCGCCCGCGTCGTGCACGAGCTGCGTGACGGCCGGCATGTCGTGCATGTAGCCGGTGCGGTAGTTCACGTGCGTGATCATCGCGACGGCCGTGTCCGCGCCGAGCGCGGCCGGCAGGTCGGCCGGATCGTCGATCAGGCGCAGCTCGTAGCCGCCGCCGAGCTGTTCGATCAGCCCCTGCGCGATATACAGGTCGGTCGGGAAGTTCGAGCGTTCCGACACGATCACGCGGCGCTCCGGCGCGCGCTCGGCCTGGTGGCGCAGCATCGCCGACAGCAGCTTGAACAGGTTGATCGAGATCGTGTCGGTGACGACCGTCTCGCCGGGCGCGCCGCCGATCAGGGTCGCGAGCTTGTCGCCGAGCCGGCGCGGCAGCGCGAACCAGCCGGCCGTATTCCAGCTGCGGATCAGGCCTTCGCCCCATTCGGCGCCGATCACCTGCTGCGCGCGCGCGGCCGATGCGCTCGGTTGTGCGCCGAGCGAGTTGCCGTCGAGGTAGATCACGCCGTCGGGCAGCGAGAACTGGCCGCGCAGCGGGGCAAGCGGGTCGTCGCGGTCGAGCGCGAGCGCGTCTTCACGGGTCTTGATCATCATGATGTGGGGTCGTAGGTTGGGTAATCAGGAAGCCTGCGCGGGCAGCGCGCGCAGCACCGCGCGCACGGGGCTCGCGTCGAGCGTCGCGAATTTCAGCGGCAGTGCGATCAGTTCGTAGTCGCCGGGCGGCACGTCGTCGAGCACGATGCCTTCGAGGATCGCCATCCGGTGCGCACGCACGCGGTGATGCGCATCCATCGTCTTCGATTCCTGCGGGTCGAGCGACGGCGTATCGATGCCGATCAGCTTCACGCCATGCGCGGCGAGCAGGTCGACGGTCTCGGGCGCGACCGCGCAGAAAGCGCTGTCCCATTGTTCGACCGCGGCGCGCGCATACGTGCGCAGCAGCACGCGCGGCGGCACGCCGTCGAGCGCGGCTTCCACATCGGCCGGTCGCACGACGGGCGACGCGCCGATGCAATGGATCACGCGGCACGGGCCGAGATAGGTGTCGAGCGGCACGGCGCCGATCGGTGCGCCGTCGGCGTCGTAGTGCAGCGGCGCGTCGCAGTGCGCGCCGGTGTGCGGCGACAGCGTCAGGCGCGCGACGTTGACCGGCGAGCCGGCCTCCATCCGCCACACGCGTTCGACGGAAACCGGCGTATCGCCCGGCCACACGGGGGTGGCGGGGCTGACCGGCGGGGAGATGTCCCAGAGTGTGTCCATGGCATGACGTTTCGATGAGTCGATCCTTCGAATGATAGGTGGACGCTCGCAGAAAGTGCTTGCGAAATAAACATGGACAATCCGCCGGATTGGCAGATAATTCGACTCAGAGGGAAAACGGGGACCAAAAATGCACGCGATCACGCTCGATGCCACCGACTGCCGGATTCTGGCGGTATTGCAGGAGGAGGGCAGAATCAGCAATCTCGACCTGGCGGAACGTATCTCGCTTTCGCCATCCGCCTGCCTGCGCCGCATGCGCCTGCTCGAGGAGCAGGGCGTGATCGAGCACTATCGCGCGTGCCTGAGCCGCGAGAAGCTCGGCTTCGAGCTCGAGGCATTCGTGCAGGTGTCGATGCGCAACGAAGAGAATCAATGGCACGAGCGCTTCGCGGAAGCGCTGCGCGAATGGCCGGAGGTGGTCGGCGCGTTCGTCGTGACGGGCGAGAGCCACTATCTGCTGCGCGTGCTCGCGCACAACCTCAAGCACTATTCGGATTTCGTGCTGAACCGGCTCTACAAGGCGCCGGGCGTGATGGACATCCGGTCGAACATCGTGCTGCAGACGCTGAAGGATGAAGCCGGCGCGCCGGTCGGGCTGGCGCGCACGGGCGCGATCAAAGCGGTGTGAGGCCGTGGAAGCCGCCGCCGTGGAACACGAGCGGCGGCGCCGTGTCCGATACCGCGCGCACGCCGCAGCGTTCGACTTCGCCGACGAAGATCACGTGGTCGCCTTCATCGTAGCGGCTGCGGTTGTGGCATTCGAACCACGCGAGCGCGCCGTCGAGCACGGGCATGCCCGAGTTGCCGGCCGCATGCGCAATCCCTTCGAAGCGGTCGCCCTTGTAGGTCGAGAAGCGCTTGCACAGGTCGAGCTGCGAGGCCGCGAGCACGTTCACCACGTAATGGCTGTTGCCGCGGAACACGGGCGTCGACGCCGATTTGTGCGCGAGGCTCCACAGCACGAGCGGCGGATCGAGCGAGACCGAGTTGAACGAGCTGGCGGTGATGCCGATCAGCTGGCCGGACGGCGCGCGCGTCGTGATCACCGTCACGCCCGTCGCGAACTGGCCGAGTGCCTGCCGGAAGGCCGTCGCGTCGAAATCCGGCGGGTTGGCGCGGCTCATCGGGCCGCCATCCGGAACGAGACGGGCAGGCGCGGCGCGACGCGGGTGGGGCGGGCACGGCGGACGAAAGGCGACAAGGCGGTCGATTGGGAAGGGGTGCGCATGGCCCGATTTTAGCGGAATCGGGGCCGTCGAGCCCGGCCGGACGGCGCATTGCGGAGGCAGGGTGGCGTAGCGAACACTGCGGCGCGTTGCTCGATGTGCCGCTGCAGGTAGCCGGCGTGGCCGTTCCGTCGTGTTTTCGTGCGGCGCCGCCGTTCGGACTGGCGCCGCCGCATCCCACCGGCCGTCGACCACCGCACTATTGCGACGCCGCCAGTCCGAGCGACAGCGCGCCCGTCACGATCAGGCTCGATGCCCACACCGCGTCGAGATTGAACCAGCTCCGCGACACGAACTTCAGCCCGAGATAGCGGTACACGAGCCATGCGAGCCCGCCGCCGGCGGCGATCATCGCGGCCGCGTGCACGGCCGCGACGACGAGCGCCATCCCGAGATGCGCATCGACGAGCATGGCGGCCGCACGGTGGCCGGCATCGCGGTCGAGCCCGCACAGCCCGAGGTAGATCGGCACCAGCATCAGCCCCGCGCCGTGCGCGATCGCGATCGCGAACGACCACAGGCCGAGCCGTGCCGGCGGGATCCGCGCGAGCGCACGCGGATGCCGGCGCCGGATCAGCAGCACGGCGCCGAAGCCGATCACGAGCGCGCTCGCGCCGATCCGGATCGCCGACTGCCACGCGAGCAGCGCGGCGAGCAGCCCGAACGGCAGCATCACCGCGAACACCGCGAGCGCGTGGCCGAGCGCGAGATAGCCGAGCGCCGCGACGAGCGCGGTGCCGCGGCGCGTCATCAGCGCGTTCGACACCGCGAGCGGCCAGCCCATCGCGGGATTGAGCCCGTGGTAGACGCCGCTCGCGAGCACGGCCGCCCACAGGGCGGCCTGCGCGTGCAGGCCGGCGCTCAACGCTTGACCGACGGATAGCAGAACGAGTCGGTCGAGCAGTCGCCGCCTTCGAGCCGGATCTGGTGCGCGCGGTAGCCGTCGGGGAATTCGACCCAGTAGTCGTCGGCGAGCGTCAGCCCGCCGTCCGGCCCCGCATGCGCGAGCACCTGCGCGCCCGGCACGCCGTCCGGATAGAACTGGTCGTCCCACGTCGAATACAGCGAGTTGGTCCAGTACACGCGCCGGCCGTCGCGGCTGATCTCGACCATCTGCGGGCCGCCCGCGAACGTGCGGCCGTTCGAGTGCGGCGCACGGCGCGCGATGCCGCCGATGCGGACCGACCCCGCGAGCACCGGATTGTGCGGATCCGACACGTCGTACTGGCGCATCTCGCCGGTGCCCCAGCACGACACGTACAGGAAGCGGTCGTCGAGCGACAGGTCGATGTCGGTCACGAGCGGCGGCACCGCGCCGAATCCTTGCAGCAGCGGCGGCAGTTCGTCGGCCGCGGCCGGCTCGGCCGGGATCGTCGCCGTCTTCTTCACATGGAACTGGCCGCCTTCGCGCCACCAGGTCCAGATCGAGCCTTCGAGATTCGTCGTATCGACGACGACGCCGACGAACCCGTATTCGCGCGCGGGGTCATGCGCGGGCCGGACCTCGAGTGCCATCTGGTGCTGCGCGCCGAGATCGATCGTCTGCACGTTGCGCCGCGCGCGCAGGTCCCAGAAATGCAGCCGGTGCCCGTACTTGTTCGCGAGCAGGTCCTCGGGGACGATCCCGTTCTCGAATTGCGGCGGCAGCGCCCATTCGCTCGACACCATGTAGTCGCGCGGCAGGTTCCACCAGAAGTCGTAGTGCTTGTCCTGCGAGCCGCGATCGATCTCCCAGCGGCCGAGTACGTCGAACGTCTCGCAATCCATGATGAAGATGCCGGGCGCGCCGTCGGTGCCGTCCTTGCCCGCGCCGCCGAGCGTGCTCACGTAGATGCCTTCGGGGCCGCAGTGCACGGTGTGCGGGCGCGAATAGCCGGTCTTCGCGAAGACCTCGTCGGGCTCGATGATCTTGTGGATGCGCGCTTGCGTCGGATGCGGCTTCGTGTCGATCACGTAGATGCGCGACGAGCGCAGGCCGGGGATGATCAGGAAGCGGCGCTCGAGGAACGCATGGCCGGTCAGCGGCGACAGCGACGACGAGCACGCATTCCAGCCGAAATGGTGAAACTCGTCGCCGGTGTTCGGCATCGTCACCGTGTGCACGATTTTCCCGTAGGTCGGCGAACCGGGCTTCACGTCGATCACGGCGAGCGCGTCGGGTCTGGAAAAATCGGGGCTCAGCAACAACGTATAGGCGAATTCTTCCGCCGGCGCCTGCATTGCAAGCTCGGGAGAAGCGTGAAACGTCGGGTCAGGCCGCATGCTCATGGTGATGCCTCCTCGATGGGTTCGGATCGTGAACGCACGGCCGTTCGTTGCGGGCGTGCGGGTCGGGATGGCCGCGCGGCGTGCAGCGTGCCGGCGGGTGCGATCGACGCACGGACGCACGTGTCGGTGCCACGCGCGGCGCCGTGCATCAGATCGTGAAAGCGGGGAACTCGGGTAACGGCGACAGGCCGGATCGCCGCGCGGGGAGCGGGACGGATGCACGGCAACGTGATGAAGCAGTCGAAGCGGCGCCCCGCGACGCGGCAGCGGCCGGGCGGGTGATGCGGGCGAATTCTGTCAAGGCATGCATAGCGATGTTCCGGCAGATGATGTTTGCATCAGGGTCGGGCATGCATCGGACGCTGCGCGCGTGACGGCGGGTTTGCCACCGCGCTGGCGCGTGCCTAAGTGTAGACGAGAATCGCGCAGGGAAGTCGGGCGCGGCACCTGCGTAATCTGCCAGGTTCGCGCGCGAGTGAGATACTTGCCGGAGTGCCGCGGTGTCCCGTATCACGGGCGCGCAGCGGCGGGATGGAACGGCGGCAGCCGGCACGGGCGTGCCGCTGCCGTCATCAACGAGGGTCTGAATTCATGGGGAACGAGATGCTTGAAACCGCGACTTTGGGAGGCGGGTGTTTCTGGTGCACGGAGGCCGTGTTTCTCGATGTCGACGGCGTGACGGCCGTCCAGTCGGGTTATGCGGGCGGCCATACGCGCAATCCCGGCTACCGCGACATTTGCGAAGGCGACACCGGCCACGCGGAAGTCGTCAACGTGACGTTCGATCCGGCGCGCATCGGCTATCGCGAGATCCTCGAGATCTTCTTCGCGACGCACGATCCGACCACGCTGAACCGGCAGGGCAACGACGTCGGCACGCAGTACCGGTCGGTCGTGTTCACGCATTCGGATGCGCAGCGCGACACGGCGCTCGACGTGATCCGCGAGCTGGAGCGCGAGCAGGTGTTCGGCCAGCCGATCGTCACGCAGGTCGTGCCGCTCGACGGCAACTACAGGCCGGCCGAGGACTATCACCAGAACTATTACGCGCGGAACCCCGGGCAGGGCTACTGCTCGGTCGTGATCGGGCCGAAGCTCGCGAAATTCCGGCAGAAGTTCTCGCACCGGCTGAAGTCGCTGCGCGGCGCGTAGGCGTGCAACCGGCGGAAGCCGGCGAAGACAGGCGAGAACAGGTGTTACGCCGCCTCGTTGCGCCACTGCGCGCACGCGGCGGCGATTTCGCGTGCGAGCGCGATGCACGACAGCGGCGCGGAGCCTTCCGCCTTGTTGTTGATCGTGATGATCACCGGCTGCCCGGCCAGCGCGTAGCGCGCGGCCAGTTCGGCGAGCGCCGAGCGCGTGGCCGGATCCTCGTCGACGAGCTTGTCGAACGGCTCGTATTTCGCTTTCGCCTGTTCGTACTTGAAGCCGCCGTGCAGGCTCCAGCGCACGATCAGCGGGCCCGGTGCGTCGCCGTCGAGCAGCGCGAGCGCGGCGGCCTGGCGCAGCGGGTCGGGCATCCGCGCGTGCAGGCCGACGCAGTAGCGCACGCCGAGCGACGCGAGCGCGCGGATGAAGCGCGGCGTAAGCAGGCTCGCGTCGCGGATCTCGATCGCGTAGCGCGTGCCGTCGGCTTCCGGCGCCAGCGGCGGGAGCGCCGCGAAGAACGCGGTCAGCCGGTCGATCAGTGCGGCCGGCTCGGCAAGCAGCGGGTCGGGCAGCGGCGAGAACTGGAACACGAGCACGCCTGCTTTGCGACCGAGCCCTTCGAGGCACGGCTGCACGAATTCTCGGGTCGCGAGCTGCGCGTCGAGGAAGGTCGGGTTCGGCCCCGACGGCTCGCCGCGGCGGCCGCGGATCACCGCATCGGTCACCGATGCCGGCGCCTTCACGACGAAACGGAAGTCGTCGGGCACCTGCTGCGCATAGCGCAGGTAGTCGGCCACCGACAGCGGGCCGTAGAACGACCGGTCGAGGCTCACGCTCTTCAGCAGCGGATGCGCACCGTACGCTTCGAGCCCTTCGCGCGACAGCTTCGTCTGCGCGAAATCGCCGTCGTAGACGATGCCGTTCCAGCCGGGGAAATACCACGACGACGTGCCGAGCCGGACGTTCGGCGGCAGGCCGGCCGCGGCGTCGGCGACGTCAGCGGCAATCGGCGCAGGCAGCACGCCGCGCTTGCGCCGGCCTTTCTTCGGCGGCGTGGCGGGCGGCGACGGTTCGTCCCACAGCAGGCCCGAAGAAGGTGCCGGTTCGTCGTCGGCGGCGCGGGAAGGCGCAGGTGCGGGCGGCGCTGCGTCCTGCGCGTGCGGCGTCACGCGTTCATCGGGGCGGGCGGGGCGGCCGTCGTCCGCCGGCGCTGGCGACACGCGTGCAGCGTCCGCCGGCACGCCGAACAGGTCGAACTGGCCGTCGGCGTGCGGCGCGTCCAGGTTGTCGCGCTGCTGTCGTTCCTGCGGCGCCTTGCGCCGCGTCCTGCCGTCACCCATGCATGCCCAGCGTGAGGCGCCGCCTAGCGCGGCAGCGCGTGTTCGTACATGTAGCGCCGCGACCACGGCAGCGTTTTCGCGCTGCGGCCGGCCTTGCGGCACACGATCTGGAAGATCGACACGTCGTCGTGCTCGAATGCATACGCGCAGCCGGCAAGATACACGCGCCAGATGCGGAATTTCTCGTCGTCGACGAGCGCTTTCGCCTGGTCGGCCTTCGCCTCGAAGTTCTCCGTCCAGATCTCGAGCGTGCGCGCATAGTGCCGCCGCAGGCTTTCGACGTCAACCGCCTCGAGTCCGCCGCGCTGCGCCGCTTCGAGCGCGAGGCTGATGTGCGGCAGTTCACCATCCGGGAACACGTAACGGTCGATGAATTCGCCGCCGCCGAGCGCCGTCTCGCCGCTTTCCGCGTCGGTCGACGTGATCCCGTGGTTCATCGCGATGCCGTCGTCGGTCAGCAGCTCGCGGATGCGCGAGAAATAGAGCGGCAGGTTCTTGCGGCCGACGTGCTCGAACATCCCGACGCTCGTGATGCGGTCGAACTGGCCGTCGATCTCGCGGTAATCCTGCAGGCGGATCTCGATCTTGTCCTCGAGCCCCGCGGCCTTCACGCGCGCGGTCGCGAGGTCGAACTGGTTCTGCGACAGCGTCACGCCGAGACACGTCGCGCCGAACTTCTGCGCGGCGCGCAGCACGAGCGCGCCCCAGCCGCAGCCGATGTCGAGCAGGCGCTGGCCGGGCTGGAGCTGGATCTTCGTCAGGATGTGATCGATCTTCTTGATCTGCGCGGTGGCGAGATCCTCGTCGCCGTTCTCGAAGTACGCGCACGAGTACACCATGTTCTCGTCGAGCCACAGCTGGTAGAACGCGTTCGAGACGTCGTAGTGATACTGGATCGCCTTCTTGTCGGTGCTCTTCGAGTGATTGAAGTAGCGCTTCACGCGTGCGAGCTTGCTCGCGTTCGTCACCGTGCTGCGCGCGAGCGAGTAGCTGACGTTGATGATGTCCGACAGCCGGCCTTCGATGTCGATCTTGCCCTTCACGTACGCCTCGCCGAGATTGTCGAGGCTCGGATCGAGCAGCAGCGGCAACGCCGACGCGCTGTTGACCTTCAGCGTGACCTGCGGTGCGCTGAAGGTGCCGAAATCGAGTTGATCGCCGTTCCACAGCACGAGGCGCGCCGGTATGTCCGCTTTCGCCCGTACCTCGTCCGCCCACTGTGCCAGCTTCTTTTCCCAGAACATTTGGATTCTCCGTTTGTTCGTTGAATCGAATACAGCCAAGTATCTTGACCAGCGCCCGCCGCTTGCGAAGCGGGCGCCCGGATGCAACACGAGACACGACCGGCGCACGCCGGTGCCGCGCTTACGGCGACAGGCGCGAGATCGTCCAGCCCGACGCCGCCGCGGCGTCGCGCGTGTAGAGCAGGCGGTCGTGCAGCCGCGACGGGCGGCCTTGCCAGAACTCGATCGAGTCGGGCACGAGACGGTAGCCGCCCCAGTGCGGCGGCCGCGGCGGGTTGTCGCCGTAGCGTTCGCTGACGGCCTTTTCGCGCGCTTCGAGCGTCGCGCGGCTGTCGATCACCGCGCTCTGCTCCGATGCCCACGCACCGATGCGCGAGCCGAGCGGGCGCGACGCGAAATAGCGGTCGCTTTCTTCCGCGCTGGTTTTCTCGATCCGGCCTTCGATGCGCACCTGGCGCTCGAGCTCGATCCAGTAGAACAGCAGCGCGGCTTGCGGATGCGCGGCGAGATCGCGCCCCTTGCGGCTTTCGTAATTGGTGAAGAAGACGAACCCGCGTTCGTCGACGCCCTTGATGAGCACGATCCGGGCCGACGGCCGGCCGTCGTCGCCGACGGTCGCGAGCGTCATCGTGTTCGGCTCGGGCAGCTTGGCGGCGAGCGCCTCCTTGAACCAGCGATCGAACTGGGCGAGGGGGTCGGGGGCGGCATCGGCTTCGTCGAGCGAAGCACGTGAATAGTTGATGCGGAGATCGGCGAGAGTCGTCATGTTATGCAAACGCTTCAATCTGGGGCCAGTATAGCGAACGCGCAAGAATCGTGCGTGCACAGTGGCGCGTGCGAGCGGGGAGTTCAGGCAAAATAGAGGGCTGCACGACTTACGTTTTCCTTGCTGCCATGTCCGTTGCCGACGCTGCCCCGCCCAGTTCTTCTGATCTTACCCCGACCCCGGAAATCCAGCTTGACGTGGATCGCGCCCGGCGCTTCGGCGGCGTCGCGCGCCTGTACGGCGCGCCGGCCGCCGCCGCGTTCGAGCGGGCGCACGTCGCGGTGATCGGGATCGGCGGCGTCGGGTCGTGGGTGGCCGAGGCGCTCGCGCGCAATGCGATCGGCACGCTGACGCTGATCGATCTCGACAACGTCGCGGAAAGCAATACGAACCGGCAGGTCCACGCACTCGACGGCAATTACGGCAAGCCGAAGGTCGACGCGATGGCCGAGCGGATCGCGCTGATCGATCCCGCGTGCCGGGTGAACCGGATCGAGGATTTCGTCGAGCCCGACAACTTCGACGCGCTGCTCGGCGGCGGTTTCGACTACGTGATCGACGCGATCGACAGCGTGCGCACGAAGGTCGCGCTGATCGCGTGGTGCGTCGCGAAGCGGCAGCCGCTCGTCGTCGTCGGCGGCGCGGGCGGGCAGCTCGACCCCACACGAATCCGTATCGACGATCTTGCGCTGACGATCCAGGATCCGCTGCTGTCGAAGGTGCGCGCGCAGTTGCGCAAGCAGCACGGCTTTCCGCGCGGGCCGAAGGCGCGTTTCAAGGTCAGCGCCGTGTATTCGGACGAGCCGCTGATCTATCCGGAAGCGGCCGCGTGCGATATGGAGGACGGTGCCGAGCCGTCCGCGGCCGCGCATGTCGCGGGGCTCAACTGTGCGGGATTCGGTTCGAGCGTGTGCGTGACCGCGAGCTTCGGGTTCGCGGCCGCCGCGCATGCGCTGCGCGCGATCGCGGCGCAGGCTGCCGGCTGAGCGAGGGAGAGGAGGCTGCGGCGCCGGTCGTGCGCCGCAAGCAAGACGGCGATCCGGCCGGGCCGTTGCGGCCCGGCGCGTTCGTTGCGTCGCGCGTCAGTTGAGCGCCATGCTCAGCTTGCGTCGCCATCCGGCGACGAGGTCCGGGCGATCGCCGGCCAGCTCGAACACCGAGATCAACGTGCGGCGGCCGAGATCGTCGCCGTACGCGCGGTCGCGCTGGACGATTTCCAGCAACTGCTCCACTGCACCTTCGTATGCGCGCCGCGCGATCAGGCTCTGCGCGAGGTCGAAGCGCGCGTCGAGATCGGCCGGGTTCGCCGCGATGCGTGCTTCGAGCGCGTCGGTCGGCGGCAGGTCGGCCGTGGCGTCGAGCGCGTCGAATCGCGTCTTGATCGCCTGGTAGCGCGGATCGCCGTTCTGGACGGTCTGCGGCGACAGGCGCTCGGTCTCGGCGCGCGCGGCGTCGACCTCGTTGCTCGCGAGCAGCAGCTCGATCAGGTCGAGGCGCGCGTCGTCGAAGCCGGGGTTCAGCGCGAGCGCCGCTTCGAGGTGCGTGAGCGCGTCGTCGTAGCGCTGTTCGGCCATCGCGTATTGCGCGGCGCGGCGCTCGGCTTCCTCGGGGGCGGGCAGCAGCCGGTCGAGGAATGCACGCAACTGGCCTTCGGGCAGCACGCCGACGAACTGGTCGACCGGGCGGCCGTCGGCGAAGGCGATCACGTGCGGGATGCTGCGCGTCTGGAAGT
This sequence comes from Burkholderia sp. BCC1972, assembly GCF_905339605.1. NCBI lineage: Bacteria > Pseudomonadati > Pseudomonadota > Betaproteobacteria > Burkholderiales > Burkholderiaceae > Burkholderia > Burkholderia sp. BCC1972. The sequence goes on from NZ_CAJPGH010000033.1 coordinate 45,392, forward strand.
GCGCGGCGAGTTCCTGGTTCTCGTCGACGTTGACCTTCACGAGCTTCCAGCGGCCTTCGTAGTCGGCCTCGAGCTTTTCCAGCAGCGGGCCGAGCGTCTTGCAGGGGCCGCACCACGGCGCCCAGAAGTCGACCAGCACGGGCGTGTCCAGCGACGCCTCGATGACGTCTTTCTCGAAAGTGGCAAGCGTGGTGTCCATGTCGTTCTCTTCGGTTCGAATATCGTCAGGATGAGGGCGGCGCGCCTCTTTTTCAACGCGGCTTCGACTCGGGCAGCGGAATCCACTCGGTCTCGCCCGGCACCTTGCCCATTTCCTGGCGCGTCCAGGCCGCTTTCGCGCGCTCGATCGCGTCGCGGCTGCTGGCGACGAAATTCCATTCGATGAAGCGTTCGCCGTCGATCCTGTCGCCGCCGAGCAGCATCGCGCGCGCGCCGCTGTCGCTCGTCAGCGTGACCGCCGCGCCCGGCGCGAGCACGGCCATCTGTTCGGCCGGCACCGGCGTGCCGTCGATCGCGAGCGTGCCGTCGACCACGTAGACCGCGCGCTCCTCGTGCGACGCGTCGAGTTCGAGCCGGCCGCCGGCCGCGAATTCGGCCGCGACGTACAGCGTGCGCGAGAACGTCGTGACGGGCGAGCGCAGCCCGAACGCGTCGCCTGCGATCACCGTCAGCGCGACGCCGTCTTCGTTGCGCTTCGGCAGCGTGTCGGCCGGATGGTGCTCGAACGACGGCTCGGTCGTCTCGTGCGCCTGCGGCAGCGCGACCCAGGTCTGGATCCCGTGCACGGTGTGACCGCTGGCGCGCTGCGCGTCGGGCGTGCGCTCGGAGTGGACGATCCCTCGGCCGGCCGTCATCCAGTTCACGTCGCCCGGCACGATGGCCTGCAGCGAGCCGAGGCTGTCGCGGTGCAGGATCGCGCCGTCGAACAGGTAGGTGACGGTCGCGAGCCCGATGTGCGGATGCGGGCGCACGTCGAGCCCCGTGCCGGCCGGCAGCGTGGCGGGGCCCATGTGATCGAAGAAGATGAATGGGCCGACGAGGCGCGCGGCGAGCGCCGGCAGCGTGCGGCGCACCTGCAGGTTGCCGATGTCGCGCACGTGCGGCTTCAGCAGGGCTTTGATCGAGTCGGTCATGGCGGCTCCAGTGGGGCGGCGGGGGATGCCGGTCATTGTACTGGCCGCCCGCCGCCGATTCCATGCGCGCCGCGCGGGTATCGGGCCGACCGGCGAAACCCGCTAGACTGACGCGCTTCAGAACAACGATTCGAATCGAGGAGACACCGATGATGGCCCCGAAGGACTTGCTGCTCGCGCTGGTCGTGATCCTGGCGTGGGGCGTGAACTTCGTCGTGATCAAGGTCGGCCTGCACGGCATGCCGCCGATGCTGCTCGGCGCGCTGCGCTTCACGCTCGCGGCCGTACCCGCGGTGTTCTTCGTGCGCCGGCCGCAGATTCCGTGGCGCCTGCTGGTGCTGTACGGCGCGACGATCCAGCTCGGCCAGTTCGTGTTCCTGTTCACCGGCATGTACGTCGGCATGCCGGCCGGCCTCGCGTCGCTCGTACTGCAGTCGCAGGCGTTCTTCACGCTCGTGTTCGCGATGCTGTTCCTCGGCGAACGGCTGCGCGTGCAGAACCTGGTCGGGCTCGCGATCGCCGCGGGCGGGCTCGTCGTGATCGCCGCGCAGGGCGGCCGCGCGATGACGCTCGCGGGCTTCCTGCTGACGATCGGCTCGGCCGCGATGTGGGCGTTCGGCAATATCGTCACGAAGAAGGTCGGGAAGGCGAACCTCGTGTCGCTCGTCGTGTGGGCGAGCCTCGTGCCGCCCGTGCCGTTCTTCCTGCTGTCGCTGTGGTTCGAAGGGCCGCAGCGCATCGCGACCGCGCTCGCGGGGCTCGACGGCGCGTCGATCTTCGCGGTCGTCTATCTCGCGTTCGTCGCGACGCTGCTCGGCTACGGGCTGTGGAGCCGCCTGCTGTCGCGCTACCCGGCCGCGCAGGTCGCGCAGTTCTCGCTGCTGGTGCCGGTCGTCGGGCTCGCGTCGTCGGCGCTGCTGCTCGACGAGCACCTGACGCAAGCGCAGCTGATCGGCGCGGCGCTCGTGATGGGCGGGCTCGCGGTGAACGTGTTCGGCGGGAAACTGATGCGCCGCTTCTCGGCGTCGTGACGCGCCGGCACGCGATGCGTGCCGGCGGCAGGGGACGGACGGCCGTCAGGCCATCCGGTTCTTCGCGAGCGGCGGATTCGCGGCGAAATAGCGCTTGATGCCGCGGAAGATCGCGTCGGCCATCTGGTCGCGATAGCTGTCGTCGTTCAGCCGGCTTTCCTCTTCCGGGTTGCTGATGAACGCGGTCTCGACGAGGATCGACGGAATGTCGGGCGCCTTCAGCACCGCGAACCCGGCCTGCTCGACCGACCCCTTGTGCAGCTTGTTGATGCCGCCGACTTCCTTCAGCACGTAGTTGCCGTAGCGCAGCGAGTCGCGGATCTGGGCCGTTGTCGACATGTCGAACAGCGCGCGGTTCACGGCCGCGTCCGCCGTCTTGATGTTGATCCCGCCGATCAGGTCGGACGAATTCTCCTTGTTCGCCATCCAGCGCGCCGCGGCGCTCGTCGCGCCGTGATCGGACAGCGCGAACACCGACGAGCCGCGCGCGGACGGCGTCGTGAATGCATCCGCGTGGATCGACACGAACAGGTCGGCGCCGACGCGGCGCGCTTTCTGCACGCGCACGTTCAGCGGCACGAAGAAGTCGGCGTCGCGCGTCATCATCGCGCGCATGTTCGGTGCGCCGTCGATCTTCGCGCGCAGCTTCTTCGCGATGTCGAGCGCGATGTGCTTCTCGTACGTGCCGCCGCCGCCGATCGCGCCCGGATCCTCGCCGCCGTGGCCCGGATCGATCGCGACCGTCAGCAGGCGTACGGTGCCGCCCTTGCCGGATTTCGGCGCGGTGAACTTGTAGGTGTCGCCGTCGTCGTCGCTGTCGTCGCGGCGCGCGATGACGGGCGGCGGCTTGACGGCCGGCTTCGGCGGCGTCGACGGCGTGCCGGCCGCCGGCGGCGTGTGCGGCGTGGCCGGCGTGTTCTGCGCGAAGCGCTGGAAGAACGCGTCGCTGTTGTCGCCCGCGCCGGGCGGCGGCGTACCGGGGCCGGCCAGCGTGGACGGCGGCTGCATCTGCTGCGCGCGCGCGTTGTCGTTGAGCGCCTGTTCCTTGCGTTCCGTCTGCGCGATCAGGTCGGACAGCGGATCGGGCGCGACGGCCGGATACAGGTCGAACACGAGCCGGTACTTGTAGGTGCCGACGGGCGGCAGCGTGAATACCTGCGGCTTCACCGAGCCTTTCAGGTCGAACACCATCCGCACCACGTGCGGCTGGTACTGGCCGACGCGCACCGACTGGATCTGCGGATCGTTCGGCGCGATCTTCGACACGAGGTCGCGCAGCGCCTGGTCGAGATCGAGGCCGGTCAGGTCGACGACGAGACGGTCGGGACCCTGCAGCAGCTGTTGGCTATTCTGCAGCGGCTGGTCGGATTCGATCGTGACGCGCGTGTAATCGCGCGCGGGCCACACGCGCACGCCGAGCACCGACGACGCGTGCGCGAGCCGCGGCGCGACGAGGCCGAGCACCAGCGTGGACGCCCCCGCGCGCAGGATCTGGCGGCGCCGCCAGTTGTGCGTCGCGGTGGCCGCCGATTCGATCGAGCGGAACGGTTTGATCAACATCTTTCGAGACATGCCTTTCCTGAAGCGCTGTACGCCCGGACGGTGAGGGCGCGGCCGTCGCCATCCACGTCGAGCGAGAAAACCAGATCGGGCACGCCGAGCAGGGCGCCCGCCTGTTGCGGCCATTCGACGAGGCAGATCGCGCTGGAATTGAAATATTCGCGAAAGCCTGCATCGGACCATTCGGCCGGATCGTTGAATCGATACAGATCGAAGTGATAGACCTCGAGTTCCCCATCGCTGCGTTCGAGCGCGTAAGGCTCGACGAGCGTGTAGGTCGGGCTGCGCACGCGGCCCTGGTGGCCGAGGCCGCGCAGGATCGCGCGCACGAGGGTCGTCTTGCCCGCGCCGAGATCGCCGACCAGCTGGATCTGCAGCCCGTCGAACGCATGGGCGCGGTCGAGTTCGAGGCGTGCCGCGTCGAGCGCGTGCGCGAAGCGCGTGCCGAATGCGTCGGTCGCCGCTTCGTCGGCGAGCGCGATCACGCGCTCCGCGAGCGGGGCGGGCAGCATGGCGTCGTGAGGCGATTGGCTGGACGTGGCTGGCATTCTCGTAAAATAGTGCGATGAACCGATTACCGGAACTCGCCGCATCCGACAGGCCTTCGACTCATGCCGAAGGCGCGGCGCCGTGCGCGCTCGATGATGCGGCGTTGACTGCGCTCGCCGCTCGCATCAGGGCGTGGGGGCGCGAATTGGGTTTCGGGGCGATCGGCATCAGCGATACCGATCTCTCGGATGCCGAAGCAGGCCTCGCCGCCTGGCTGGAAGCCGGATACCACGGCGAAATGGATTATATGGCGAAACATGGGATGAAACGCGCGCGCCCGGCCGAACTTGTGGCCGGTACGCGACGCGTGATTTCCGTGCGGCTCGCCTATTTGCCGGCAGAAACGCTCGCGGGCGGCGAGCCCGGCGCGCTCGTGCCGCACGACTGGCGTGCCCGCGAACGCGCGCGGCTCGACGATCCTCAGGCCGCCGTCGTGTCGATCTATGCGCGCGGTCGCGATTATCACAAGGTGCTGCGCAACCGGCTGCAGACGCTCGCGGAGCGCATCGAGCATGAGATCGGCGCATTCGGCTACCGCGTGTTCACCGATTCGGCGCCCGTGCTCGAGGTCGAGCTCGCGCAGAAGGCCGGCGTCGGCTGGCGCGGCAAGCACACGCTGCTGCTGCAGCGTGACGCCGGCTCGCTGTTCTTCCTCGGCGAGATCTACGTCGACCTGCCGCTGCCGACCGACGCGCACACGTCGCCGGATGCCGCGCCCGAGACGCCGGGTGCGCACTGCGGCAGCTGCACGCGCTGCATCGATGCGTGTCCGACCGGTGCGATCGTCGAGCCGTACCGCGTCGACGCGCGCCGCTGCATCTCGTACCTGACGATCGAGCTGAAAGGCAGCATCCCCGAAGCGCTGCGGCCGATGATCGGCAATCGCGTGTACGGCTGCGACGACTGCCAGCTCGTGTGCCCGTGGAACAAGTTCGCGCAGGCCGCGCCCGTCGCCGATTTCGACGTGCGGCACGGCCTCGACCGCGCGACGCTCGTCGAGTTGTTCGCGTGGGACGCGGAGACATTCGACACGCGGATGCAGGGCAGCGCGATCCGGCGCATCGGTTATGAAAGCTGGCTGCGCAATCTCGCGGTCGGGCTCGGCAACGCGCTGCGCGCGGACGCGGAGCGGCTCGCGCCGCCGGCGCGCGACGCGATCGTCGCCGCGTTGCGCGCGCGGGCCGACGATCCGTCGCCGGTCGTGCGCGAGCATGTCGAATGGGCGCTGCGCGCCGCGTGAAGGCGGCGTAAAGTGTCGTCGGCGCGCGGCACCGGGCGCGCATTCATCGGTCAGGAGAAGGCAATGTTCAACGCAGTGATCGACGCGCCGTTCGGCAAGGTCGGCATCCGCACGGACGCCGCGGTGGTGCGCGAGATCGTCTATCTGCCCGAATCGGTGAAGTCGGTCGATCCGGATTCGCCGCTCGCGAAGCGCGCGGTCACGCAGATCGAACGTTATTTCGGGCGTGCGTCCGCGCGCTTCGACCTGCCGCTCGCCGAAGTCGGCAGTGCATTCCAGCACCGCGTGTGGGACGTGATCAGCGATATCCCGCCCGGCACGGTGCTGACCTACGGGCAGGTCGCGAAGCGGATCGGCAGCGCACCGCGCGCGGTCGGCCAGGCGTGCGGCGCGAACTATTTCCCGCTCGTGATTCCGTGCCATCGCGTCGTCGCGGCGGGCGGCCTCGGCGGCTTCGCGAACCACGACGACAACGGCTATTACCAGAAAGTGAAGCGCTGGCTGCTGGCGCACGAAGGCGTGCCGTACTGATGAGTGAACCACTGACGACTCCCGAAGCCGACGGCGATGCTGCCGCGGCCTCGCCCGCGCTGCTCGCGAGCCGCGCGTCGATCGACGTCTTCTGCGATGCGCTGTGGCTCGAGCACGGGCTCGCGCGCAACACGCTCGATGCCTATCGGCGCGATCTGGTGCTGTTTTGCCAGTGGCTGGCCGAGACGCACGATACACAGCTCGATCTGGCCGACGAGGCGATGGTGACGGGCTACATCGCCGCACGCAGCGACGGCAAGGCTACGTCGTCGAACCGGCGGCTGTCGGTGTTCCGTCGCTATTACGGCTGGGCCGTGCGCGAGCATCGCGCGAGCGCCGACCCGACGCTGCGGATCACGTCCGCGAAACAGGCGGCGCGGTTTCCGTCGACGCTGTCGGAGGCGCAGGTCGAGGCACTGCTCGGCGCACCCGACGTCGGCACGCCGCTCGGCCTGCGCGATCGCACGATGCTCGAGCTGATGTACGCGAGCGGGCTGCGCGTGAGCGAGCTCGTGACGCTGAAGACGGTCGAGGTCGGCCTGAACGAAGGCGTCGTGCGCGTGATGGGCAAGGGTTCGAAGGAGCGGCTCGTGCCGTTCGGCGAAGTCGCGCACGGCTGGATCGAGCGCTACCTGCGCGAGGCGCGGCCCGCACTGCTCGGCGCGCGCGCGGCCGACGCGCTGTTCGTGACCGCGCGCGGCGACGGGATGACGCGCCAGCAGTTCTGGAACATCATCAAGCGCCACGCGCAGCAGGCCGACGTGCGTGCGCACCTGTCGCCGCACACGCTGCGGCATGCGTTCGCGACACACCTGCTGAACCACGGCGCCGACCTGCGCGTCGTGCAGATGCTGCTCGGCCACAGCGACATCTCGACCACCCAGATCTACACGCACGTCGCGCGCGAGCGGCTGAAGACGCTGCACGCGCAGCACCACCCGCGCGGTTAGTGCGCGGGGCGCGCGTATCCGGCACCGCGCGGGCGCCGGTGTGCGCTCGATGTGCGCGCAGCCGCCGCCGGCGTCAGACCAGCTCGCGCAGCTTGTGCTTCAGCACCTTGCCGGTGGAGGCGGCCGGCAGCGCGTCGAGCACGCGGATGTGCGCCGGACGCTTGTAAGGCGTGAGCCGCTCCGCGCACCACGCGTGCAGCGCGGCTTCGTCCGCGGTCGCGCCCGGCACCAGCTCGACGAACGCGAGCACTTCCTCGTTGCCGTCGACCGAGCGGCCGATCACGGCCGCCTGCACGACGTCCGGATGCGCGTTCAGCACCTGCTCGACTTCCACCGGGTACACGTTGAAGCCCGAGCGGATGATCAGCTCCTTGCTGCGGCCCGCGATCGTCACCGCGCCGTCGGCTTCCTGCCGCGCGAGATCGCCGGTACTCAGCCAGCCGTCCGGCGACACGGCCGCACGCGTCGCGTCGGCGTTGCGGTAATAGCCGAGCATCACGTTCGGCCCGCGCACGCGGATCTCGCCGACTTCACCCGGCGGCACGTCGGTGCCGTCCGGCGCGACGATCCGCATCTCGACACCCGGAATCGGCACGCCGACCGAGCTGTCGGCGCGCGGCGCGTCGAGCGGCGTCTGCGTGATCGTCGGGCTGCTTTCGGTCATCCCGTAGCCGTTGTGCAGCGGCACGCCGTACTGGCGCTCGACGCGCGCCTTCAGGTTCGCGTCGAGCGGCGAGCCGCCCGAATACGCGAAGCGCAGGCGCGGCGCGTGCCACGCGTGGCCGTGCGTGTGCAGGTGTTCGAGCAGCTTCGCGTGCATCGCGGGCACGCCCTGGAAGATCGTCACGCCTTCTTCGGCGAGCGCGATGCGCACGGCTTCCGGCGAGAAGCGCGGCGCAAGCCGCAGCGTCGCGCCCGCGTACAGGCTGCCGAGGCAGACCGACGCGAGCCCGTACACGTGCGACACGGGCAGCACCGTGTAGACGACGTCGTCGGGCGACACGCGGCGCAGCGTGCTCGACGTGGCCGCGATGAACAGCAGGTTGCGGTGCGACAGCATCACGCCTTTCGGCGCACCCGTCGTGCCGGTCGTGTAGATCAGCGCCGCACATTGCGCGGCGCCGTCGGCGGCGACCGGTTCGGTGGGCGCGTTCGCGTCGACGCGATACGACCACGCGCCGATGTCGACCGGCAGCGCGCCGGCGGGCGTCGCGCCGAGCCGCGCGGCATGCGCGCGCGCGTCGGGCGATGCGTCGATCGTGAACACGACCAGCTTCGGGCGCGCGTGCGCGGCGATCGCATCGAGTTCGCCGGCCGACAGCCGCGCGTTCGACACGAGCGCCCACGCGTCGACGCGGGCGACCGCGAACAGCAGCACGATCTGCGCGACACAGTTTTCGGCGACGATCATCACGCGGTCGCCGCCCTGCACGCCGAGGCTCGCGAGCCGCGCGGCCGCCGCATCGACGGCCTGCGCCAGCTCGCCGTACGACAGGCGGCGCGCATCTTCGATCAGCGCCGGATGCGCGGGCGCCTGCGCGGCCCAGCGCGCGGGCACGTCGGCGATGCGGCGCGGCAGCGCGGCGAGCAGGGCGTCGACGTCGAGCGACTCGGAAGAATGGATGGGCGAGGGCATGGCGTCTCCAGAAAAGGTGGCCGGGCGGCGGCTTCACGATGTTTGCGAACGATCGTGCCATGCCGGCGCACACGCCACAATCGGCCAATCGGGCAATAGCACTTCGCGATGTCCGCAATGATGACGGGCGGAATCGTGGCGGTGGTGGCGGCGGCCCGGGCGGCCATCCGGCGGAAAACGGGCCGCGAGTATACCGCCGGCCCACCCGCCGGCCCGCGCACGTGGCCGCCCGCCTGCCGGTCGTTCGCCATTAAAATGCCGCCATGAGCAAATCCAGACACGTGTCCGAAACCCCCGCGACCCAGCTGTTGCGCCGCCATGGCGTGACGTTCGGCGAGCACCCGTACGACTACGTCGAGCACGGCGGCACCGGCGAATCGGCGCGCCAGCTCGGCGCGGACGAGCACTGCGTCGTGAAGACGCTCGTGATGGAAGACGAGCACGCGAAGCCGCTGATCGTGCTGATGCACGGCGATCGCACCGTATCGACGAAGAACCTCGCGCGGCAGATCGGCGCGAAGCGCGTCGAGCCGTGCAAGCCCGAGGTCGCGAACCGCCATTCGGGCTATCTCGTCGGCGGCACGTCGCCGTTCGGCACGCGCAAGACGATGCCCGTCTACGTCGAGGCGACGATCCTCGAATTGCCGACGATCTACCTGAACGGCGGCCGCCGCGGCTACCTCGTCAGCCTCGCGCCGGCGGTGCTCGTGTCGCTGCTCGGCGCGCAGCCCGTGCAGTGCGCGAGCGTCGACTGAGGGTTTCACCTTCGTGGCACCCCGCGCCCGTTCGGTAGAATGGGCGCCGTTTCGGCCTGCCGGCTTGCCGCGCACGGCCGTCCCTTCACCGATACGTTGAAAGAAGAGTCCTCCGCATGCAGATCCTGCTCGCCGCCCTCGTTGCCTACCTGATCGGTTCGGTGTCGTTCGCCGTCGTCGTCAGTTCCGCGATGGGCCTGGCCGACCCGCGTTCGTACGGGTCGAAGAATCCCGGCGCGACCAACGTGCTGCGCAGCGGCAACAAGAAGGCCGCGATCCTGACGCTCGTCGGCGATGCATTCAAGGGCTGGATTGCCGTCTGGCTTGCGCGGCGCCTGGGCCTGCCCGACGTCGCGGTCGCGTGGGTCGCGATCGCCGTGTTCCTCGGCCACCTGTATCCGGTGTTCTTCCGCTTCCAGGGCGGCAAGGGCGTCGCGACGGCCGCCGGCGTGCTGCTCGCCGTGCACCCGGTGCTCGGGCTCGCGACGGCGCTGACCTGGCTGATCGTCGCGTTCTTCTTCCGCTACTCGTCGCTCGCGGCGCTGGTGGCGGCCGTGTTCGCGCCGGTGTTCGACGTGTTCCTGTTCGGCACGGGCCACAATCCGGTCGCGTGGGCCGTGCTCGCGATGAGCGTGCTGCTCGTGTGGCGTCACCGCGGCAACATTTCGAAGCTGCTTGCGGGGCAGGAAAGCCGGATTGGCGACAAGAAGAAGGCGGCTGCAGACAGCAGCGCGCAGGACGGCGGGAAAGCCTGAGAAAGCGCGGCGCCTGGCCGCGCGCCGGGCGCGCCGCGTGTGCGGGGCCCGGCGGGATGACGCGACGGATCGGCTGGCGATCAGTCGCGGAAGTTGTTGAAGTCGAGCGGCGTGTCGGTCACGTCCTTGCGCAGCATCGCGATCGTGCTCTGCAGGTCGTCGCGCTTCGTGCCCGATACGCGCACCGCATCGCCCTGGATGCTCGCCTGCACCTTGATCTTGCTGTCCTTCACGAGGCGCACGATCTTTTTCGCGAGATCGCCCGTCACGCCCTTCTTCACGGTGACGACCTGCTTGACCTTGTCGCCGCCGATCTTCTCGACCTTGCCGTAGTCGAGGAAGCGCACGTCGACGTTGCGCTTGGCCAGCTTGCCGATCAGCACGTCCTTGACCTGGCCGAGCTTGAAATCGTCGTCGGCGAACAGCGTCAGCTCGCGTTCCTTCTGCTCGACACGCGCGTCGGAGCCCTTGAAGTCGAAGCGCGTCGAAATTTCCTTGTTCGACTGCTCGATGGCGTTCTTCACTTCGATCATGTTCGCTTCGGAAACGACGTCGAACGATGGCATGGCATTCTCCCTTGAGATGCGGGCACCCGGCTCGCGCGCGGGCACTCGCTATAATTGCGGACTGTTTGCCATTTTACCGATGCCCCTCCGTTTGCCCAAGGCCAGCCGTCCGCCGGCCCCGGGGCCGACGTGACCGCGAATGCCGATGCCTCCTGACGATTCCGCCCTGTCGCTGCTTCCCGACCATCCGCTCGCCGCGCACAACACGTTCGGCATTGCCGCGAACGCGCGCTTTGCCGCGCGCATCACGCAGGCGTCGCAGTTCGAGGCGCTGCACCGCGATCCGCGCGTCGCGAACCTGCCGCAGCTCGTGCTCGGCGGCGGCAGCAACGTCGTGTTCACGCGCGATTTCGACGGCGTCGTGCTGCTCGACGAGATCGCCGGCCGCCGCGTCGTGCGCGAGGACGACGGCGCGTGGTACGTCGAGGCCGGCGGCGGCGAGAACTGGCACGCGTTCGTCGCGTGGACGCTCGAGCACGGGATGCCGGGCCTCGAGAACCTCGCGCTGATTCCCGGCACCGTCGGCGCCGCGCCGATCCAGAACATCGGCGCGTACGGCCTCGAGATGAAGGCGTATTTCGACTCGCTGGTCGCGGTCGAGCTGGCGACGGGGCGCAGCGAGCGCTTCGACGCCGCGCGCTGCGCGTTCGGCTACCGCGACAGCTTCTTCAAGCGGGACGGGCGCGGCCGGTTCGCGATCGTGTCGGTGACGTTCCGGCTGCCGAAGCAATGGACGCCGCGGCTCGGCTACGCGGACGTCACGCGCGAGCTCGACGCACGGGGCATCGCGCCCGATGCGGCGACGCCGCGCGACGTGTTCGACGCGGTCGTCGCGATCCGCCGCGCGAAGCTGCCCGATCCGCTCGTGCTCGGCAACGCGGGCAGTTTCTTCAAGAATCCGGTGATCGACGCCGCGCAGTTCGACGCGCTGCGCGCCCGCGCACCCGAGGTCGTGTCGTATCCGCAGCCGGACGGGCAGGTGAAGCTGGCGGCCGGCTGGCTGATCGACCGCTGCGGCTGGAAGGGCCGCGCGCTCGGTGCGGCGGCCGTGCACGACCGCCAGGCGCTCGTGCTCGTCAATCGCGGCGGCGCGACGGGCGCCGACGTGCTGGCGCTGGCGCAGGCGATCCAGGCTGACGTGCGTGCGCAATTCGGCGTCGAGCTGGAGGCGGAACCGGTCTGCCTGTAGCGCCGGTCCTGCGCCGCTTTCCAGGCGCCCAAGCAAAAAGCGCCGATCGTCGATCGGCGCTTTTTTTACGCGTGTGCGTTCCGGCGCGTCAGTGCTTGAGGCGGCCGAGCAGCAGGAACTCCATCAGCGCCTTCTGCACGTGCAGGCGGTTTTCTGCCTCGTCCCACACGACGCTCTGCGGGCCGTCGATCACGCCGGCCGTCACTTCCTCGCCGCGGTGCGCGGGCAGGCAGTGCATGAAGAGCGCGTCCGGGTTCGCGTGGCCCATCATTTCCTCGTCGACGCACCAGTCGGCAAACGCCTGCTTGCGCGCCTCGTTCTCGGCTTCGAAGCCCATGCTCGTCCACACGTCGGTGGTGACGAGATCGGCGCCCCTGCATGCTTCGTTCGGATCGTCGAACACCTCGTAGAACGGCGCGCTGCCGGGCGACACGAGCTTCATGTCGAGTGCATAGCCGGGCGGCGTGGACAGGCGCAGCTTGAAGCCGAGGATCTGCGCGGCTTCGATCCACGTGTAGAGCATGTTGTTCGCGTCGCCGACCCAGGCGACGGTCTTGCCGGCGATCGGGCCGCGGTGCTCGTAGTACGTGAAGATGTCGGCGAGCACCTGGCACGGGTGGTAATCGTTCGTCAGGCCGTTGATCACCGGCACGCGGGAGTTTTCCGCGAAGCGTGTGATGACGTCCTGCTCGAACGTGCGGATCATGATGATGTCGACCATCCGCGAGATGACCTGCGCGGAATCCTCGACGGGTTCGCCGCGGCCGAGCTGCGTGTCGCGCGTGCTCATGAAGACGGCGTGGCCGCCGAGCTGGAAGATCCCAGCCTCGAACGACAGGCGCGTGCGCGTCGAGCTCTTCTCGAAGATCATCGCGAGCGTGCGGTCGTGCAGCGGGTGATAGGTCTCGTAGTTCTTGAACTTGCGCTTCAGGATACCCGTGCGTTCGAGCACGTACTCGTAGTCTTCCAGCGAGAAATCCTTGAACTGCAGGTAGTGACGAATGGTTTTGGCGGTCATGAAGCGAAATACGGCGGGTTTCACCCGGCAGCGAGGCCGGACGGCGCCGCCGTCGGGTGTGGATAACTCAAAGCAGCATAAAGGATTTTCTGTGCTTTGACGAGCCGTCGAACGAAATGGGGCACGATCGCGACCGGCAGCGGATGGCGCGGGAAGGCGGCCGTCGGGACGACGCGCGATGGCGCGCTGCGGTATAATTCGAAAGTTTTCTCCAGCCCGGCAGGCAAGGCTTTTCGCGCTCTGCCGGACACAAGCCGTGCGCTGCACAAATCCGGTGCAGTTTACCGGCGGCGCGCATCGACGTCCCGTTTTCGGGATACCGGAATGCTTGTGCCGCCGTCCGTTCCAGCTTTGTGTTCGCGTATCCAGGCGCCGTTGCCTGGACATCGCCGGGCCGTCACTTGGGTAACCACATGGCTGAAACCCCTCCGACCGAATTCTTCATCCAGGGCATCACGAAAGAAGGGAAAAAGTTTCGCCCGAGCGACTGGTCGGAGCGTCTGGCCGGTGTGATGGCCTGCTTCGGGCCGGGGGCGAGCGGGCCGAATGCGCGTCTCAAGTATTCGCTGTACGTGCGCCCGACGATGCTCGGCGACCTGAAATGCGTGATCCTCGATTCGCGGTTGCGCGACATCGAACCGATGGCTTTCGATTTCGTGCTGAATTTCGCGAAGGACAACAACCTCGTCGTCACCGAGGCCTGCGAATTGCCGGATTACAACACGAAGAAGTGATGCCGACGGGCGAGGGCGCATGCAGCGCCCGCCCTGGCAAGTGCCGTCGCCGCCTCGCATGATGCGCGGGCGACAGGCAACAAAAAAGCCCGCCTAGGCGGGCTTTTTCGTGATCGCAGGAAACAGGAACGCCCGCGTAAGCGGGCGCACCGGATTACGCTGCTGCCTGCAGGCCCTTGACGGCTGCGGCCAGGCGGCTCTTGCTGCGAGCGGCCTTGTTCTTGTGAACGATCTTCTTGTCGGCGATCGTGTCGATCGTCTTCACGGCAGCCTTGAACAGCTCGGCAGCCTTTGCTTGGTCGCCGGCTTCAACAGCCTTGCGAACCGACTTGATCGCGGTACGGAATTTCGAGCGCAGCGCCGAGTTGTGCGAGTTTGCCTTCGCGGCCTGGCGGGCGCGCTTGCGTGCTTGTGCGGAGTTAGCCATGACGGTTCCTTATCCTGTCCTGTTTCCAGAGCTTGGAGCCTGACGGCCAAGCGCTGCTTTTCGATCCGTCCCCTGAGAACGATTGCCCAGGGGCGCATAAAAAAACGGTGATTTTAACCGAGGCAGGGACATGAAAACGGCAGCTGCCGTGCATGTACGAGCCCAGAAACCGGCGATTATAGCAACAAAATCAAGCGAGTGGCAAGTTCGAAGTGACATCCGCCGGACGGGCCGCCGGCGGCGTGCGCGCTTTTCGGCATCGGCCGCTGGCCGGGTCGCGCAACGTCCGTATAATAAGCGCCCCATGAATCTATTCCGAGCCCTGCTGACGGTCAGCGGCTTCACGCTGCTGTCGCGCGTGACCGGACTGGCCCGCGAGACGCTGATCGCCCGTGCGTTCGGCGCCAGTCAATACACCGACGCGTTCTACGTCGCTTTCCGCATTCCGAACCTGCTGCGCCGCCTGTCCGCCGAAGGCGCGTTCTCGCAGGCGTTCGTGCCGATCCTCGCCGAGTTCAAGAACCAGCAGGGGCACGATGCGACGAAGGCGCTCGTCGACGCGATGTCCACCGTGCTCGCGTGGGCGCTTGCCGTGCTGTCGGTCCTCGGGATCGCCGGCGCGTCGTGGGTCGTGTTCGCGGTCGCGTCCGGCCTGCACACCGATGGCCAGGCGTTCCCGCTCGCGGTCACGATGACGCAGATCATGTTCCCGTACATCGTGTTCATCTCGCTGACGACGCTCGCGTCCGGCGTGCTCAACACGTACAAGAGCTTCTCGCTGCCCGCGTTCGCGCCGGTGCTGCTCAACGTCGCGTTCATTGCCGCGGCCGTGTTCGTCGCGCCGCACCTGAAGGTGCCGGTCTACGCGCTCGCATGGGCCGTCATCGTCGGCGGCGTGCTGCAGTTCCTCGTGCAGCTGCCGGGGCTGAAGAAGATCGACATGGTGCCGCTGATCGGCCTGAACCCGCTGCGCGCGCTGCGCCACCCGGGCGTGAAGCGCGTGCTCGCGAAGATGGTGCCCGCCACGTTCGCGGTGTCGGTCGCGCAGCTGTCGCTGATCATCAACACCAACATTGCGTCGCGGCTCGGGCAGGGCGCCGTGTCGTGGATCAACTACGCCGACCGCCTGATGGAATTCCCGACGGCGCTGCTCGGCGTCGCGCTCGGCACGATCCTGCTGCCGAGCCTGTCGAAGGCGCACGTCGACGCCGATTCGCACGAGTATTCGGCGCTGCTCGACTGGGGGCTGCGCGTCACGTTCCTGCTCGCGGCGCCGAGCGCGCTCGCGCTGTTCTTCTTCGCGACGCCGCTCACCGCGACGCTGTTCAACTACGGCAAGTTCGACGCGCATACCGTCACGATGGTCGCGCGCGCGCTCGCCACCTACGGGATCGGCCTCGTCGGCATCATCCTGATCAAGATCCTCGCGCCGGGCTTCTATGCGAAGCAGGACATCAAGACGCCCGTGAAGATCGCGATCGGCGTGCTGATCGTCACGCAGCTCTCGAACTACGTGTTCGTGCCGCTGATCGGCCACGCGGGCCTCACGCTGAGCATCGGCGTCGGCGCGTGCCTGAATTCGCTGCTGCTGTTCCTCGGGCTGCGCAAGCGCGGCATCTACCAGCCGTCGCCGGGCTGGCTGCGCTTCTTCGTGCAGCTCGTCGGCGCGGCGCTCGTGCTCGCGGGCCTGATGCATTGGTGCGCGATCAACTTCGACTGGACCGGGATGCGCACGCAGCCGCTCGACCGCATTGCGCTGATGGCGGCGTGCCTCGTGCTGTTCGCTGCACTATATTTCGGTATGTTGTGGGTGATGGGCTTCAAATACGCTTACTTCAGAAGGCGCGCCAAGTGACGACCGCAATGACCCGCGTCCTCGACTACTTCAGCACGCTCGTGGCGGACGACGACAGTCTGCCCGTCACGGAAGCCGCGCTGTCGCTGGCGCAGGACGCGTATCCGGACCTCGACCTGCAGGGCACGCTGGCCGAGCTCGACATGCTGGCGGCGCGGCTGCGCCGGCGGCTCGCCGACGATGCGGACCTGAAGGGCCGCGTCGCCGCGCTGAACGACTTCTTCTTCCGCGAACTCGGCTTCGCGTGCAATCACAACGATTACTACGACCCCGATAACAGCCACCTGAACGCGGTGCTGAAGCGGCGGCGGGGGATTCCGATCTCGCTGTCGGTGCTGTACCTGGAGCTCGCCGAGCAGATTGGCGTGCCGGCGCGCGGCGTGTCGTTCCCCGGCCATTTCCTGCTGCGCGTGACGCTGCCGGACGGCGACCTGATCATTGATCCGACCAACGGCCATTCGCTGTCCGAAGCCGAGATGGTCGAGATGCTCGAGCCGTACGTCGCGCGTGCGGCGGGGGCGGTCGACAGCGCGTTGCGCGCGCTGCTGCAACCGGCGACGAGCCGCGAGATTATCGCGCGGATGCTGCGCAACCTGAAGACGATCTATCTGCAGACGGAACGCTGGCAGCGGCTGCTCGCGGTACAGCAGCGGCTCGTGATCCTGTTGCCCGAGCAACTCGACGAGGTGCGCGACCGCGGCTTCGCGTATGCGCGGCTCGATTACCTGCGCCCCGCGCTCGAGGATCTCGAGCAGTATCTCGGCGAGCGGCCGGAGGCGGAAGATGCGACCGTCGTCGAGTCGCAGGTGAGCGAATTGCGCCAGCGGATGCAGCGCGACGGCGAGGATTGAGCCACAGCGCGGCTGCCTGAGCCCGTAACGAAAACGCCCGCATCGCGGGCGTTTTTTCATGCGCGGTTTACTTCGGCTGCATCCGGATCGCGCCGTCGAGGCGGATCACTTCGCCGTTGAGCATCGGATTCTCGACGATCTGGCGTACCAGCATCGCGTATTCGGCCGGTTTGCCGAGCCGCGGCGGGAACGGCACCATCGCGCCGAGCGCGTCCTGCACGTCCTGCGGCATGCCGAGCAGCATCGGCGTCTCGAACAGGCCGGGCGCGATCGTCATTACGCGGATCCCGCTGCGCGCCAGGTCGCGTGCGATCGGCAGCGTCATGCCCGCGACGCCGGCCTTCGACGCCGCATAGGCGGCCTGGCCGATCTGGCCGTCGAAGGCGGCGACCGACGCGGTGCTGACGATCACGCCGCGCTCGCCTTCCGCGGTCGGCGCGGTCGCGGCCATCGCGGCGGCCGCGAGCCGGATCATGTTGAACGTGCCGACCAGGTTGACGTTGATCGTCCTTGCGAACACGTCGAGCGGGTGCGCGCCGTCCTTGCCGACGGTTTTCGCGGCCGGCGCGATGCCCGCGCAGTTCACGAGGCCGCGCAGCGTGCCCGCGCGCGTCGCCGTGTCGACGGCCGCGTGCGCGTCGGCTTCGCTCGACACGTCGCAGCGTACGAATGCGCCGCCCAGCTCGGTCGCGAGCGCGGTGCCCGCCGCTTCGTTCAGGTCGGCGAGCACGACCGTGCCGCCAGCCTGCGCGAGCATCCGCGCGGTGCCGGCGCCGAGGCCCGATGCACCGCCCGTGATCAGAAACACGTTGCCGCGAATGTCCATGACTGTCTCCAGGGTTCTGTCCGATGCCGATCGGGCAGTCGGAAAGCCGGTGCGCCGCGAGAGCGGGGCGCGCATCCGAGCGATTGTACGGGGCGTCGTCACGCGAAGGCGATACCCGCACGGCCGTGCGCATCCCCATCGGGCGAAAAAAAAGCCGCCCGGAAAGGGCGGCTTCTGCGAGGGCGAGACGCGCTGCTTACTTCAGTGCGTCAAACGCGCGCTCGCGAATTTCCTCGACCGCACCGAGACCCGAGATCTTGCGATACTGCGGGGCCTTCAGGCCGTTTTCCTCGCCGCGCTGCGCCCAGTCGCCGTAGTACGTGATCAGCGGCTTGGTTTGCGCTTCGTACACTTCGAGACGCTTCTTGACGGTTTCTTCCTTGTCGTCGTCGCGCTGGATCAGCGGCTCGCCCGTCACGTCGTCATGGCCTTCGACCTTCGGCGGGTTGAACTTGACGTGGTACGTGCGGCCCGAGGCCGGGTGCGTGCGGCGGCCGCTCATGCGCTCGATGATTTCCGAGAACGGGACGTCGATCTCGAGCACGTAGTCGATCGCGACGCCGGCGTCCTTCATCGCGTCAGCCTGCGCGATCGTGCGCGGGAAACCGTCGAACAGATAGCCGTTCGCGCAGTCGGATTCCTTCAGGCGTTCCTTGACGAGGCCGATGATCAGCGCGTCCGGCACGAGCTTGCCGGCGTCCATGTAGCCCTTCGCCTCGACGCCGAGCGGCGTGCCGGCCTTCACGGCCGCGCGCAGCATGTCGCCCGTCGAGATTTGCGGGATGCCGAACTTTTCCTTGATGAAGTTTGCCTGGGTGCCCTTTCCCGCGCCGGGCGCGCCCAACAGGATCAAACGCATGGTGATATCTCCAAGTATGTAGATTCGTGTGGCGAGCCTCGAAGGCGTCGGCGACAGCGGGCGCGGGGCTTGCCTGGCGCGCGGCGGACCGGTCTGATGCGGCGCGTCGACTTGGGCGACGCGCGGCTGCCGGCAGGGCCGCGGGCGGGGTCAAGCGAGGACGCGCTGGTCGCGGACGGCTCGCACAATCGCCTGATTATGCCACGGGTTATTTTGAACCCGGCTGAAAAAGGGCCTGCACGCGCGCGAGATCGGCAGGCGTGTCGATCCCAGCTTCGGGTGCGGATTCGGTGATCAGCACTGCGATGCGCTCGCCGTGCCACAGCGCGCGCAGCTGTTCGAGCTGCTCGGCCTGCTCGATCGGCGCCTGCGCGAGCGACGGATACGTGCGCAGGAAACGCGCGCGATAGGCATAGAGGCCGATGTGCCGGTAGACCGGGAAAGCCGGTGCTGGCATGGCCGCGACGTCCGGCCAGTGCGGCTGGTACGCATCCCGGCTCCACGGAATCGGCGCGCGCGAGAAGTACAGCGCGACGCTTTGCGCGTCGAGCGCGACCTTCACGACGTTCGGGTTGAACACGTCGGCCGCGTCGTGGATCGGGTGGGCGGCAGTCGCGATCGCGCACGCCGGATGCGCGGCGAGGTGCGACGCTACGTCGCGCACGAGCACGGGGTCGATCAGCGGCTCGTCGCCCTGCACGTTGACGACGACGGTGTCGTCGCTCCACCCGAACGCCGCCGCGACTTCCGCGAGCCGGTCGGTGCCGGACGGATGGTCGGCACGCGTGAGCACCGCTTCGAAGCCGTGATCGCGCGCCGCGTCGAGCACGCTCTGCGCGTCGGAGGCGACGAGCACCTGCTGCGCGCCCGCTTCGCGCGCGCGCTCGGCGACGCGCACGACCATCGGCTTGCCGCCGAGATCGGCGAGCGGCTTGTTCGGAAGGCGCGTCGACGCGAGCCGGGCGGGAATGACGGCGATGAAGGGTTGCGGGTGAGTCATCGGGGTGAGCGGTGAGAAGAACGGGGCAGGCGGCGCGTCCGGAGCCGGTCGGCCGGCAGGGTTCGTCACCCCGGCCGGGGCCGGGGTGGCGTCGGGCGGCTTAGCGGCCGGCCGGATCGACCGGCGTGCCTTCGACGGTCTGGCGCGCTTCGTCGACGAGCATCACGGGGATGCCGTCGCGGATCGGGTACGCGAGCTTGTCCGCGTTGCAGATCAGCTCCTGCGCGGCGCGGTCGTAGTGGAGCGGGCCTTTGCAGATAGGGCACACAATGATTTCAAGCAGGCGAGCGTCCACGGAGTTTCTCCACAACGAGGGCAATGAGGCGAGGGTCGAGCGCGGCTTCGACGGGGACCACCCACAGTCGAGCGTCGCGCCAGGAAGCGCCCAATTTTACTGCATCCTTCTCGGTGATCAGGATTGCGTCGACGGCGTCGTCGACGAACGGATTGTCGGCGAACGCGTAGTGGTCGGGCAGCGCGCGCGTCGCCGGCGCGAGACCGGCCGCGCGCAGCGTCGCGAAGAAGCGTTCCGGCGCGCCGATGCCGGCCGCGGCGAGCACGCGCTCGTGCGCGAACTGCGACAGCGGGCGGCGCAGCGCGGGCTGGTCGAGGTGCCACGCGGCGCCCGGCGTCAGCGCCAGCGCGTAGGTGTCGGGCCACGGCGGCAGCGCGCCGCTGTACGGATCGTTGACGAGCGTGGCGTCGCGGTGCCGCGACAGCGGCTCGCGCAGCGGCCCGGCCGGCAGCAGGAAGCCGTTGCCGCCGAGCCGGTGGTCGAACACGACGAGCTCGACCGTGCGTGCGAGGCGGTAGTGCTGGAGGCCGTCGTCGCTGACGATCACGTCGACGTCCGGATGCGCGGCGCGCAGCGCCTGCGCGGCCGCGACGCGGTCGGGGCACACCCAGACGGGCGCGTCGGTGCGGCGCGCGATCAGCAGCGGTTCGTCGCCGCCGACGCTGGCGCGCGACGCGGGCGTGACGGCAGTCGGCGCCTTCACGTTCGCGCCGTAGCCGCGCGACACGACGCCCGGCGTGAAGCCGGCCGCGCGCAGCGCGTCGACGAGCGCGATCACGGTCGGCGTCTTGCCGGTGCCGCCGACGGTCACGTTGCCGACCACGACGACGGGCACGCCGACGTCGACCGGTCGTTTCCACCCCTGCGCGTAGGCGGTGCGCCGCAGCGCCGCGCACAGGCCGAACACGCAGGCGAACGGCGTGAGCGCCCAGGCGAGCGCGCCGCGCCGCTGCCATTCGCGTGTCAGGCGCGCTTCGAGCCGCGCGAGCGGGCCGCCGGGCGCGCTCATCGGGCCGGGCGCGGCGCGTCGTGCGCCGCGGCGTGGGACGGATTCGTCAAGGCGGATTCTCCGTTGGGCGGCACATGCCGCGGGGTCTGCGGAAGGCGGCACTCTAGCGCGCCGCACGCCGGCGCGGCAAGCGCGACCGGCCGACGTCGCCCGCGGGGCCGGATCGCGGCTGCCTGTGGATAACTCTGTGAAAAACTCCTCGGTCGATTGCGTCAAACGCCCGTCCGGCGGGCATCGAATCGGATGAGAATCATTTCGAAAGGTTTAAAAAATTATAAAAATCAATGTGTTACGAAGAATCGTCTGGGTTTTTTTGCGGTTTCCAGGCGTTTTAGGCGGACGAATGCCAGAGTGTGGACACCTTCCGCGCTCGGCGGCGAATGCCGCGGCGCTGGACGTCGCGCGCAGGTCGGACTATCGTGACGCCGCCAGCATTCATCCAATCGTCCATGCTTTCCGACTCTCCTTTTTCCGCACCCGGCGCGACGCGCGGCGGCGACGAAGTGATTCCCGTTTCGGCGCTCAATCGCGCGATTTCGACGATGCTCGAGCGCTCGTTTCCGCTGCTGTGGATTTCGGGCGAAGTCTCGAATTTCACGCGCGCCGCGAGCGGCCACTGGTATTTCTCGATCAAGGACCAGCAGGCGCAGATGCGCTGCGTGATGTTCCGCGGCCGTGCGCAGTACGCGGAATTCACGCCGCGCGAAGGCGACCGCATCGAGGTGCGCGCGGTCGTCACGATGTACGAGCCGCGCGGCGAAGTGCAGCTGAACGTCGAAGCCGTGCGGCGCACCGGGCAGGGGCGCCTGTACGAGGCGTTCCTGCGGCTGAAGGCGCAACTCGAAGGCGAGGGCCTGTTCGCCCCCGAGCGCAAGCGGCCGCTGCCGGCCCACCCGCGCGCGATCGGCATCGTCACGTCGCTGCAGGCAGCCGCGCTGCGCGACGTGCTGACCACGCTTGCCCGGCGCGCGCCGCACATTCCGGTGATCGTCTATCCGGCGCCCGTGCAGGGCGCCGGTTCCGCCGAAAAACTGGTCGCGGCCGTCGAGGCCGCGAATGCGCGCCGTGAGGTCGACGTGCTGCTCGTCTGTCGCGGCGGCGGCTCGATCGAGGATCTGTGGTCGTTCAACGACGAAGCGCTGGCGCGCTCGATCGCGGCGAGCGAATTGCCGGTCGTCAGCGGTGTCGGGCACGAAACCGATTTCACGATCGCGGACTTCGCGGCCGACGTGCGCGCGCCGACGCCCACCGGCGCGGCCGAGCTCGCGAGCCCGCAGCGTGCGCTGCTGCTGCGCGAGGTCGACGAGCGCCAGCGTGCGCTCGCGCGCGGCATGGCGCGCCGGCTCGAACAGCGCGCGCAGCAGCTCGACTGGCTCGCGCGCCGGCTCGTGAGCCCGGCCGAGCGGCTGCAGCGGCAGCGCACGCACGTCGAGCAGCTCGCGGTGCGGCTCGCGTCCGCGGCGTCGCGGCCGGTGCGCGACGCACGCGCGCGCTTCGCGCTGGCACAACTGCGCTGGCAGCGCGCGCGACCCGATGCGTCGCAGGCGCGCCAGGCGCTCGCGGGGCTGTCGCAGCGTCTCGTCATTGCATTGCAGCGCCGTCATGAACGCGACACGGCGCGCGTGTCGGCCTGTGCGGCACGGCTCGAGGTGCTGAGCCCGCAGCGCACGCTCGAGCGCGGCTATGCGGCGCTGATCGATGCGCAGACGGGCCGTGCGGTGCGTGCGCCGAACGCGCTGAAGCCGCAGCGGCGCCTGACCGTGCATCTGGCCGAAGGCTCGGCCGACGTGTCGCTCGCCGACGTGCAGCCGCGGCTGGCCGATACGATCTGACGTAACGGCGGCAAGCGGGGCGAAGGCTGCTGCAACGGACGCAACGTGCTCGGGAACGGAGGCTGCTCCGCATCGGGTTCATCCTGCCGGACGTTGCGCAAACATCGCTTTTCCGCATACCGCGGATAAATGGCCCGTGAGTTTGCGGGGTTATTCGTCCTCGCCTACAATCGGACGCTCGGCAGCATCCAACACAGCCTCCCTACATACTCAACGAAGGAATCGCCATGGCTCATACGCTCCCGCCGCTCCCGTACGCTGAAGACGCACTCGCGCCGACCATCTCGCTCGAGACGATCCAGTACCACTACGGCAAGCACCATCAGGCTTATGTGACGAACCTGAACAATCTGATCCCGGGCACGGAATTCGAAAACCTGTCGCTGGAAGAGATCGTGAAGAAGTCGTCGGGCGGCATCTTCAACAACGCCGCGCAAATCTGGAACCACACGTTCTTCTGGAACAGCCTGTCGCCGAACGGCGGCGGCGCACCGACGGGCGCGCTGGGCGACGCGATCAACGCGAAGTGGGGTTCGTACGACGCATTCAAGGAAGCGTTCACGAAGGCCGCGGTCGGCACGTTCGGTTCGGGCTGGGCATGGCTCGTGAAGAAGGCTGACGGTTCGCTCGACATCGTGTCGACGAGCAACGCAGCGACGCCGCTGACGACCGCCGACAAGGCACTGCTGACGATCGACGTGTGGGAACACGCGTACTACATCGACTACCGCAACGCACGTCCGAAGTTCGTCGAAGCGTTCTGGAACATCGTGAACTGGGACTTCGCAGCGAAGAACTTCGCGTAAGTCCGGCGCCGGCGCGCCGCCACGGCGCGCGGCACCCAGCAAAAAGCCCTCGAAACGAGGGCTTTTTTGTTTTTATCGTGCAGGAAGGCGGCACGCTTGCCGGGATCAGGCGACCAGGCCGAGCGCCCAGCCGAGTGCCGCGCTCGCGATCACGACGGCCCACGGCGGCACGCGCCAGAACACCAGCGCGACGAATGCGACGAGCGCGGCGGCCAGGTCGCGCGGTGCGACGATCGTGTCGGTCCAGACCGGGTGATAGAGCGCGGCGAGCAGCAGCCCGACGACGGCCGCGTTCACGCCCGCGAGCGCGGCCTGCATGCGCGCGCTGCGGCGCAGGCGCTCCCAGAACGGTGCAGTGCCGGCAATGAGCAGGAACGACGGCGCGAAGATCGCGACCAGCGCGATCGTGCCGCCGAGCCAGCCGTTCGGCGCATCGCGCAGCGACGCGCCGAGGAACGCCGAGAACGTGAACAGCGGCCCCGGCACGGCCTGTGCAACGCCGTACCCGGCGAGGAACGTCGAATCGCCGACCCAGCCGGGCGCGACCACGGCCGCCTGCAGCAGCGGCAGCACCACATGCCCGCCGCCGAACACGAGCGCGCCGGTGCGGAAAAATGCATCGACGACGGCGAGCGTATCGGAGTGGAGCGCGCGGGCCGCGAACGGCAGCGCGACGAGCAGCACCGCGAACAGCGCGAGCCACAGCATGCCCGCGCGGTGCGACACGTGCAGCGGCAACGGTTCGTGCGCGTCGCGTGCCGGTTGTGGCAGCAGCGCGAGGCCGGCCGCACCGGCCGCGACGATCACCGCGATCTGCGTCCACGCGGCCGGCGCGAGCAGCGCGACGCATGCGGCCGCGGCCATCAGCGTGACGCGGCGCGCATCGGGGCACAGCGTGCGCGCCATCCCCCAGACGGCTTGCGCGATCACCGCGACCGACACGATGCGCAGCCCGTGCAGCGCGCCGGCTTCGATCGGCGCGCCCGTCGCATGCACGCCGAGCGCGAACAGCATCATCAGCAGCGCCGACGGCAGCGTGAAGCCGAGCCACGCGGCGAACATCCCCGCATAGCCGGCGCGCGCGAGGCCGATCGCCATCCCGACCTGGCTGCTCGCGGGCCCCGGCAGGAACTGGCACAGCCCGACGAGATCGGCATACGTGCGTTCGGTGAGCCAGCCGCGCCGCGTGACGAATTCGGCGCGGAAGTAGCCGAGGTGCGCGACCGGGCCGCCGAACGACGTGAGGCCGAGCCGCAGGAACGCGACGAAGACGGGCCACGGATGACGGGACGGGGCGGCGGCGGTCGATGGATTCAAGACGGGGCGCGGGGAGAACGGACGAGCCGCCACGATAGCGCAATGCGGCAGCGGCGGGGCAACGTACTGCAGTGCAGTGCAGTGCAGTGCAGTGCGCGTCGCTCAGCGCGTGCCGTCGCCCAGCCCGCTCGCGCGGCGCAGCGCATCGATGTCGACGAGTTCGATTTCGCCGACATGCAGCCGCACGACGCCGTCGGCCTGCAGCGCCTTCAGCAGCTGGTTGGTGGTCTGCCGCGTGATCGACAGCATCGACGCGAGCGTTTCCTGCGACAGCCGCACGCGCGTGCGCCCGGCGCTGATGCCGCCATAGCCGTCGGCGATCATCAGCAGGCGCGCGGCGAGCCGTTGCGCGGCCGGCATCACGCTCATCGACTCGACGGTCAGGAAGCTCAGGCGCAGCTTCTGCGCCATCAGCAGCGCGAACTGCCGCCAGTATCGCGGCGTCGCATCGAGGATCGCGAGCAGCGCGGCCTGCGGGACGTGCAGCAGCAGTGCGTCGTCGAGCGCGATGGCGTCGTGCGTGCGCGGCTGGCCGTCGAACAGGGCGATTTCGCCGAACCATGTGACGGGCTCGGCCACCGTCAGCAGCGTTTCCTTGCCCTGTGGGTCGACCGCACCTATCGTGAGTGAACCGGCCAGGACCGCGTACAGCCCGCATGGCGGGTCGCCGCGCCGGAACAGCGCATGGCCGGCCGGCAGGCGGCGCAGCACAGCGCCGGCGAGCAGGTCCGCGCGCAACGCGGGCGGCAGCGCGGCGAACCACGGGTGCGCTTCGATCTGCGGCAGGTACGGGGCGAGCGAGGAAGGCATGGGCACGCGATGTCGGGTAGCTGACAGAGGTTCTCGGGCGTGACGCGCATCATAGCGCTCAATAACCGACCAGGAGACGCGATGAAGACGCTCGAAGATCACCTTTCGCAGTATGCGGCCTACCATCGCGACGCGCGCAACATCGCGACGCACCTGGTCGGCATTCCGATGATCGTGTTCGCGGCCGAGGTGCTGCTGTCGCGGCCGGCGGTCGGGATGCTGGCCGGCGTCGCGCTGTCGCCGGCGCTGCTGCTGGCGCTCGCGTTCGTCGTCTTTTACCTGCGCCTCGACCTGCGGTTCGGGATCGTGATGGCCGCGCTGTTCGCGCTCGGGTTGTGGGCCGCGCAATCGCTCGCGCCGCTGCCGACCGCGCAATGGCTCGCGATCGGCATCGGCACGTTCGTCGTCGGCTGGATCGTGCAGTTCGTCGGGCACTGGTTCGAAGGGCGCAAGCCCGCGTTCGTCGACGATCTGGTGGGCCTGATGGTCGGGCCGCTGTTCGTCGTGGCCGAAGTCGCGTTCCTTGCGGGGCTGCGCGGCGACGTCCGCCGCGAAGTCGAGCGGCGCGCCGGCCCCGTGCACGGCGGTGCACACTCGCATGTCTGATGTGCCGGTCTGCGTGTTCGGTGCAGGCGCCATCGGCTGCTATCTCGTCGGCCGCGTAGCCCGGCTTCACGCGATCGCCGGCGCGGGCCGCGCGCGGCACCACAGGCCGGGCGCAACGGCTAAGATGCGGGGAGCGTCATACGACGCCTATGCGGAGCACTCGCCATGGTGGATCGCCCGACACTCGACGCCTACGACGCCCATGCCGCGCAATACGCGCAGGACTGGCTCGACCAGGCCGCGCCCGACGACATGTACGCACTGCTCGAACAGCATTTCTCGCCGGGGCCGACCGCGGACGTCGGTTGCGGCGCGGGGCGCGATACGGCCTGGCTCGCGTCGCGCGGCTTCGACGTGCGCGGCTACGACGCGAGCGCCGCGCTGCTCGACGAGGCGCAGCGGCACCATCCGGGCCTGACCTTCGAACTCGCCGCGCTGCCGGCGCTGGCCGGCGTGCCGTCCGGCGCGTTTCGCAACGTGCTGTGCGAAACGGTCGTCATGCATCTCGAACAGGCCGATGCGGCGGCGGCCGCCGCGCGGCTGGCCGATCTGCTGATGCCGGGCGGCACGTTGTACCTGAGTTGGCGGGTGGCCGGAAACGGCACGTTGCGCGACGAGCGCGGCCGTCTCTACACGGCACTGGATTCGGCGCGGATGCATGCGGCGCTCGGCGCCGGCGTGCACGTGATCGACGAGCACGAGGTCGTGAGCGCCTCGTCCGGCAAGCGCGTACACCGGCTGATCGTGCGCAAGGCGGCCGGCGCCGCGTGAAGGCGGCGCGCCGGCGCGCTCACTCGCGGCTGAGCGCCGCTTCCCAGTTGATGTCGACGCAGAGCACCTGCATGCCGGTCGCGGCGGGCGCGGCGATCGACGCGGTCACGCACAGGTGCGCCTCGTTGATCGACAGGTAGGGCGGCGTCAGGTGCACGCGCCCCGGCGCGCGCATCGCGTCGATGAAGTACGGGCGACGCTCCCAGCTTGCCCCTTCGGAATGCAGCAGCGGCCGGAAGCGCTTCGCGCGCTGCGATACGCTGCCGCGCGCGAGCACGTTGTCGCCGATCTGGCGTCCCGATGCGTCGAGCAGGAAGCAGCGTGCGGTTTCGGGCAGCCCCAGCACGGCGACGGCCGCGTCGGTGAGCGATTCGCCCGCGACGAGCTTCTGGCTTGCTTCCTCGAGCGCGGCGACATACGGCGCGAGCCGTTCCGCCTGCGTGCGCTCGCGCTGCGCGACGCGCAGCCGCAGCGCGGCCGACAGCGTATCCATGCAGCCCGCGGCGGCCTGCGGTTGCACGGGATCGACGCTCGGCCCCGCGAAATACTGGCCCTGCACGAAATCGACGTCGCATTCGAGCGCGATCAGCGCGTCGCGCTCGGTCGACAGGCCGCCCATCAGTACGAGCTGGCCGGATTCGTGCAGCAGCGACACGAGCCCCGGCAGCACGCGCTCGAGGTGCGAGTGCTCGCTTGCCTGCGCGAGGATGCCGCGGTCGAGCGTGACGATGTCGGGATGCAGGTGCCACACGCGGTCGATGTTCGAATGCTTCGCGCCGAACCCGCCCAGCGCGATCAGGAAGCCGGCCTTGCGCAGCCCGTCGATGATCGCCGCGTAACGCGGCGTTTCGCCGCCGGCCTGCTCGGGCACCTCGAGCACCACACGGTGCGGCGGCAGCCCGAGCGCCTTCAGGTTCGCGAGCAGCGCGTCGCTGTAGATGGTGTCCATCAGCGCCGCCGGATGCAGGCTCAGGAAGAGCCATTCGTCGTGACTGTCGAACGCGTGGAAGTTGCCGAGATGCAACGATTCGGCGAGCCGGCCGAGTTCGAGCAGGTCGCCGCGGCGCGCGGCCTGCGTGAACACCTCGTGCGATGCCACCTGGCGGCTTTCCTCGTCGTGCGCGCGCAGCGACGCGTGATAGCCGATCGCGCGGCGGTGCGACACCGAGAAAACGGGCTGGAACACGCTGAACACGGTGTAGCCGCCGTACAGCACGGTGCGCCGGTTCCCGTCGTCGCCGGCGACGGGGCGGGGCGGCTGAAAGCCGGGGGGATCGATTTCGATCATGCTCATGATGTCGCCGATGGAAGACTGCCAGTTTACCTAGAGAATAGGCGAGCAAGAAGCATGCACGGCATCGCGCCGCGTGCGGCCGCGCGTCGCGGACGGGAAAGAGCGCTGCGACGCGCGCATCGACGGGGCGATCTGCACCGCAATGGTGCGCGCGACGGCGGTGCGGCCCCCGAAACGGCGCGCGCCGCGCATCACGCGCGCTCGGACGGATCGGTCTTGCGCGCGGTGCTGCGGATCTCGGGCGCGAGTTGCGCGAAGATCCACGCGGACGCGGCCGTGATGATCCCGACGCAGATGAAGGTCGCATGGAACGCCGGCAGCGTATTGCTCGGCGTCACGGTGCGCAGCATGCCCGTGAACGTCGCGAGCAGCGCGCCCGCGACCGTGACGCCGAGGCTCATCGACAGCATCTGCACGAGCGAGAACAGGCTGTTGCCGCTGCTCGCGCCGCCCGTGCCGAGATCCTTCAGCGTCAGCGTGTTCATCGCGGTGAACTGCATCGAGTTGAAGCCGCCGAACAGCGCGAGATGCACGACCTTCACCCACACCGGCACCGAGTCGCGCATCAGCGCGAAGCTCGCCATCATCACGCCGACCATGATCGTGTTCGCGAGCAGCACCTTGCGGTAGCCGTGCTGCGTGATCAGCCGCGTGATGATCCGCTTCGAGAACATCCCGGCCGCCGCGACCGGCAGCATCATCAGCCCGGCCTCGAACGCCGAGTAGCCGAGGCTCACCTGCAGCAGCAGCGGGATCAGGTACGGCATCGCGCCGCTGCCGATCCGCGCGAACAGGTTGCCGAGCAGCCCGACGCTGAACGTGTGGATCCGGAACAGTTCGAGCGAGAAGATCGGTTGCGGCGCGCGCACCGCGTACAGCCCGTACGCGACGAAGCACGCGAGGCTCAGGATCAGCAGGACGAGCACGGCCGCGTGCTGCATGCCGAGATCGGCGAGCCCGTCGAGCGACAGCGAGATCGCGACCATGCCGATCGTCAGCAGCAGGTAGCCCTTCAGGTCGAAGCGGCCGACGGCCGGGTTGCGCGAATCGGGCATCGAGTAGAAGGTCGCGATGCAGCCCGCGACGCCGACCGGCACGTTGATCAGGAAGATCCAGTGCCACGACGCGATCTTCACGAGCCAGCCGCCGAGCGTCGGCCCGATCAGCGGGCCGATCAGGCCGGGAATCGCGACGAACGACAGCGCGGCCAGGTAGCGCTCGGCCGGAAAGGTGCGCAGCACCGCGAGCCGTCCGACCGGCAGCAGCATCGCGCCGCCGACCCCCTGCACGACGCGGAACGCGACAAGTTGCGTGAGCGTATGCGCATTCGCGCACAGCAGCGAGCCGAGCGAGAACACCAGGATCGCGCTGAAGAACACGCGTCGCGTGCCGAAGGTGTCGGCGAGCCAGCCCGACACCGGGATCATCACCGCCATCGTCAGCGAGTACGCGATCACGACCGACTGCATCCGCAGCGGCGATTCGCCGAGGCTCGCGGCCATCGACGGCAGCGCCGTGTTGACGATCGTCGCATCGAGCGTCTGCATGAAGAAGCCCGTCGCAACGAGCCAGAGCATCACGGTGAGGTTCTTTTCGCCGGGGGCGACGGCAGGTGGACGCTGGAACATGAGGATGGGTGGTGGCGCGGGACAGCCGACATTGTAGGGAAAGCCGATGGGCCGTGCAGGTTCGGCGCCCTGATGTGACGCGAATGCCGGCAATCGGATGCCGTCTCCGTCGCCGGGCCAGTACAGTTCAGTCAAAAGTGTCTGCAGCCGTATCTGTCCGTGTGCCGCCACTGTCCGAAATACTGGTGCCATCGAACCCGTGCGACCAGGAGGCTGCCATGCGCGAACTGCGACTTTACGTGATCGACGGCGACGAGCCGGCCGGACGCTGGCGGATCGTCGATCGCACCGCACTGCAGGTGGCCGACGGCGAAGCGTGGGTGACGGTCGAGGGCCGGCCCGACGACCACTGGCTCGGCGCCGGCGATTCGCTGGCGTTCGAGCCTGGGGTACGCGTGTGGATCAGCGCGGGGCCGCGCGGTGCAACGTTCGCGTTCGGGCCGCACGCGGCGCCGGCCGTGCGTGTCGCGCACGCGTGGTGGCGGCCGCTCGTCGCGTGGCGCGACGGCCGGCGCCGCGCGGCCGCGTCGCTGCCGACGTAGCGTGCGGGGCGTTCGCACGAATATGGAGGAAGCCGGCGGATGTCGTGCGCGATCTCGCCTGCCGGGCCGCATGAAGCATGCCGGCACGTGGATTCGCGCAATCCGGATTGATTGCGCCGGGCGCGAATTCTAGACTCGAATCCGTGCCCTCCATCGCGCTCCGTTCACCATGACGCCCGAACTCGCATTGACGCATCTGTGGCAACTCGCACGCGGCGAGCGCGACGCGCTGGCTCGCGCGAGCGTGACGGGGCAGGACCCGACGCTGCCGTCGACGTTTCATGTCGGCGCGCTCGCGGCAGCCACGATCGCGGCGGCCGGGCTCGCGGCTGCCGAGTGCCACCGGCTTCGCACGGGCGTCGCGCAAGCCGTCGACGTGTCGGTGCGCGACGCGCTGGCCGCGTTCCGCAGCGAACGCTACCTGCGCGTGGACGACGGCCCGCCGCCGGAGTTGCGTCATCCGGTGACGGGCTTCTTCGAGACGGGCGACGGACGCTGGATCCAGCTGCATGCGAACTTCCCGCATCACCTGCGCGGGATCCTCGACGTGCTCGGTTGCGGCGCGCAGCGGGCCGACGTCGCCGCGGCGATCCGCACATGGGACGGCATGGTGCTCGATACCGCGCTGGCCGAGGCCGGTCTGTGCGCGGCATTGATCAGAAGACCTGACGAATGGGCGGAACACGAGCAGGCGCACGCGATCGCATCGCTGCCGCTGTTCGAGATCGAGCGGATCGGCGACGCGCCGGTCGAGTCGATCGGCCGTGGCGAATCCGGGCAGCCGCTCGCCGGCGTGCGCGTGCTCGATCTCACGCGCATCATCGCGGGGCCGGTCGCGGGTCGCACGCTGGCGTCGCATGGCGCGCAGACGCTGCTCGTCAACGGACCGCACCTGCCGAACATCGCACCGCTGGTGATCGACAACGGGCGCGGCAAGCGTTCGGCATGGATCGACCTGCGCGATACGGCGGGTGTCGATACGCTGCACGCGCTCGTGCGCGATGCGGACGTGTTCCTGCAGTCGTACCGCCCCGGCGCGCTCGCGGCCCGCGGTTTCGCGCCGCACGCGCTGGCGGAGCGTCGGCCCGGCATCGTGTACGTGTCGATCTCGGCATACGGACATGCGGGGCCGTGGGCGGAGCGGCGCGGCTTCGACAGTCTCGTGCAGTCGGCGAGCGGGATCGCATCGCAGGAGCAGCAGGCCGCCCATGCGGCCGCGCCGCGCCACCTGCCGTGCCAGGCGCTCGATCACGCGACGGGGTATCTCGCGGCGTTCGGCGCGATGATCGCGCTCGCGCGGCGGGCGAGCGAAGGCGGAAGCTGGCACGTGCGGATGTCGCTCGCGCAGACGGGGCGCTGGCTGCAGTCGTTCGGCAACGTGCCGGACGGCTTGAGTGCGCCCGACCTCGCGGCCGCCGACGTGCGCGACCGGATCGATCGCGTCGCATCGCCGTTCGGCATGCTCGATACCGTGCGGCCGGCCGAGCGCTTGTCGGCCACGCCGCCGGCGTTCGCACGGCCGCCCGTGCCGCCCGGCACCGACGTCGCGCGCTGGCTGTGAGCGGCAAGCGCCGGCCGCGTGGCCGCCATTACTTGCGCAGCTCGACGACGAAGTCGTAGTAGTCGTTGCGGCAGTAGGTATCGGTCAGTTCGATGGCGCGCTGGTCCGACGTATAGCCGATCCGCGTGATCAGCAGCAGCGCGTCGTGCGGCGCGATGCCCATCTGTTCGGCGATTTCGTCGGTCGCGTTGACCGCGCGGAAATGCTGCAGCGCACGCACGATCGGCGTGCCGCGCGCTTCGAGATAGCTGTACAGCGAACCGCCGATCGCTTGCGGATCGGGAATCAGCGTCGCGGGGAACGTCGAGTTCTCGACGGCCATCACGATGCCGTCGGCGAGGCGCAGGCGTTTCAGGCGTGTAACGGAGGCGGCCGGCGACAGCCCGAGCTGGATTACTTCGTCGCGGTTCGCCGGCTGAATTTCGCGCGCGAGCCATTGCGAACTCGGCTTGAAGCCGCGGCGCTCGAGCATTTCGCTGAAGCTCGACAGTCGCGACAGCGGATCCTCGTAGCGCGGCTGGATGAAATTGCCCGCGCCCTGCGTGCGGCGGATCAGGCCCTGCTCGACGAGCAGCGCGATCGCCTTGCGCGCGGTGATGCGCGACACGCCGAGCGCATCGGACAGCACGCGCTCCGAAGGCAGGGCCTCGCCGGCTGTCCAGCGGTTGTCGTGGATCGCGTCGCCGAGCTTGCGGGCGAGCTGCAGGTACAGCGGCGTGTCGTTGTCCGGGTCGGGGCGCAGGTCCTGCCACCGGTCGTCCGTGGGTGCCTTCATGGAATGGGTTTCGATCAGGTTGCGGCCATTCTAAGTCATCATGCGGTGCCGTTATAGCCGGTTTTTGCCGTGCAACAGGCCGTCGGCGTGCCGATTGACTACACTGATGCGTCGTATTCCATGCTTCGGCCGCGCTGCGCGGCCACGAATCCGCAACGAGGAACGCATGACAGACACGATCGCCACGGTCGTCCTGCCGGACGGCGAAACGATTCCGAAGCTCGGCCAGGGCACCTGGGAAATGGGGGAGCGGCCGGCCCGCCGGGCGGACGAGATCGCCGCGCTGCGCGAAGGCATCGAACTCGGGATGACGCTGGTCGATACCGCCGAGATGTACGGCGACGGTGCGACCGAGGAGTTGGTCGGAGAAGCACTCGCGGGCCTGCGCGACGACGTGTTCCTCGTCAGCAAGGTCTATCCGCACCATGCGAGCCGGCGCGGCGTCGTCGCCGCGTGCGACGCGAGCCTCAAGCGCCTGCGCACCGATCGTCTCGATCTGTACCTGCTGCACTGGCGCGGCTCGGTGCCGCTCGCGGAGACGGTCGAGGGCTTCGAGGCGCTGCAGCGAGCGGGCAAGATTCGTCGCTGGGGCGTGAGCAACTTCGATACGGCCGATATGAAAGAACTCGTCGACGACGCGGGCGGCGGTGCCTGCGCGACCAACCAGATCCTCTACAACGTCGCGCGGCGCGGCCCGGAATTCGACCTGCTGCCATGGCTCGCCGATCACCGGATGCCGGCGATGGCGTACAGCCCGGTCGACCACGGGCGGCTGCCGAAGCGTTCGCCGCTCGACGAGATTGCGCGGCTGCGCGGCGTGTCGGTGATGCGCGTCGCGCTGGCATGGGTGCTCGCGCAGCCGGGCGTATTCGCGATCCCCAAGGCATCGAGGATCGAGCACGTGCGCGACAATCGCGCCGCGCTCGATTTCGAATTGAGCGATGACGAGCGCGCGCAGCTTGACGCGTACTTCCGTCCGCCGCGCAGCAAGCGCGCGCTCGAGATGCTCTGACGGCACCCGGCCGGGCAACGCGTCCGGTCAGTGGTTGCCGCCGGACGAGCCGCCGTTGCCGTGACCGCCGCCATTGCCGTTGCCGGTACCGTGGCCATTGCCGACCCCGTTGGGCCCGCCGTTGCCGGCGCCACCACTGCCGTTGCCATTGCCGTTGCCGCCGCCATTGCCGTGGCCACCGTTGCCGTTGTTGCCGTTGTTGCCGCCGTTGCCCTGGCCACCGTTGCCGTTACCGCCACCGTTGCCTGAGCCGCCGTTGCCGTTGCCAACGCCATTGGCACCACCATTGCCAGCGCCACCACTGCCGTTGCCATTGCCGTTGCCACCACCATTGCCGTGACCACCGGTGCCATGGCCACCGCCGTCGCCGTTGCCGTGACCACCACCGTTGCCGTGGCCACCGCCGTCGCCGTGGCCACCGCCGTCGCCGTGACCACCGCCGTCGCCGTGACCACCGCCGTCGCCGTGACCACCACCGTTGCCGTGACCACCGCCGTCGCCGTGACCACCACCGTTGCCGTGACCA